>CAMDAT010000069.1 GCA_945888825.1 Bifidobacterium breve
GCCAAGAAACTCGCCGAGGGCCTGGATGTGCGTACGGCTAATCCCGTTTCTGCGCTCATCCCTGAGGGCGACCGCTGGGTTGTTTCGATGGCCGACGGAACAGAGCTTGCTGCCGAGGGCATTGTCGTTACTGCTCCAGTCCCGCAGACTCTTGCGCTGTTGAACAACGGTGGCGTTGTTCTATCTGCTGAAGATGTTGCTGCGCTTACCGCCATTGCCTACGAGCCATGTCTTGCGCTGATGGCTGTCCTTGACGGCCCGTCAGGGTTGCCGGCTCCTGGCGCTGTGGATCCGACCTCCGGACCCATCGATTGGATGGCCGACAATCAACTCAAAGGCATCTCGGCCGTTCCTGCTGTAACCATTCATGCAATTGCAGAGTTCAGTCGCACCTACTGGGATGAAGCTGACAAGGAAATCGCAGACTTGTTGTTGGCCGCAGCCTCGCTCGACTCAGCAGTGGTGCCGGAAACACTGCAGATCCAACGTTGGCTCTATGCCCGGCCGAGCGTCGTTCACCCTGAAAAGTTCCTGCGCATAGGTGGCGTTGCACCACTTGTCTGCGCAGGCGACGCGTTCGGCGGTGCCAAGGTCGAGGGGGCGGCGTTATCGGGTGCTGCCGCTGCTCAGGAACTGCTCGCTGCGCTTGGTAGTGATCTGTGATCGAACTGGACTACTTGCCGACTCGTAGTTGCTCGACTCCTCACTATGTGCTGACTTGCTGCGCGAATTGCCATCGTTAAGCTCATTGATGTGCAACAACTCGAGACCAAAGTTTGTGTCGTCTGTGGGCGCACTATGCAATGGCGAAAAAAATGGGAACGGTCTTGGGATGAGGTGCGGCACTGTTCCGCAGCATGTCGAAAGCGGGGCATCACCAAGGTGGATACAGAACTCGAGTCGGCAATTTTGCGACTGCTCTCAAGCCAATCAAGGGGCAGCACCATTTGCCCGAGTGACGCGGCGAAAGATGTGGGGGGAGAAGACTGGCGCCCACTCTTAGAACCAACTCGATGCGCAGCACGCCGCCTCACTTCACAAGGACGGGCCGTCATCAGCCAAGGTGGTCGAGTAGTCGATCCATCTACTGCCAAGGGCCCAATCCGAATTGGGCTGCTGTGACAGATTCGCTGCTGCCGAGTCCCGAGCCCAAGGAAGAACTGCAGTGGGTCGCGAAGCATCTGGCAGATCTGTGTATCGACGAACCGAGACGGTCAGAGCGTTTTGTTGGCACCCAGGCAGCAGCCGATGCTGCGCTTTCGCTCTTCGACCTGACCGGCTACGCCCGCCGGCGTAACGAGGTGCTGCCGGTTGAGCGGCGTGGAGCCTCGGGGCTGTCGCCTTGGATCCGCCATGGGTTGTTGACGTTACCGAGGGTCTATTCCGCTCTTGATGGGCCTGCGGCTGATCTTCAAAAGTTTCGTGATGAGCTTCGTTGGCAGGAGTACGGCCGGCATGTTTATGCGCGGTTGGGTCGTGGCACTGCGGAGCCATTGCGTCGAGCTCTTGCATCCGAGTCAAGCTCGGGGGTTGAGCCTTGGGACCGTTCAATGCGCTGTATGGATGTGAACCTTGATGAGCTTGAGCGTGATGGATGGTTGGTGAACCAGACACGCATGTGGCTGGCTTCTCAGTGGTCGGTGCGTCATCTTGCTGACTGGCGAGATGGGGAGCGCTACTTCTTCACGCACCTGCTCGACGGATCACGCGCTGCGAACCGTCTCGGGTGGCAGTGGACAACGGGGTCCGGCACATCCAAAGCCTATGGATTTTCGCAGTGGCAGGTGCAAAAGCGTGCGCCAGGGCTGTGCGACACATGCATGCATAAAGACGCATGTCCGATTCGAGACTGGCCTGAAGACCCTGACCTAGTCGCCGTTGAAGCAGATCCCCGGCTCCGACGCGATCCTGATGTCAGGCGCACGGCCGGGCCAGAGCAGGTCGAGGTTCGTTCGAGACCAGAAGCAGTCTGGATAACCGCTGAGTCACTAGGAGATGAGGACCCGGCTTTGGCAGCGCATCCGAATCTGCCCGTGGTGTTTATCTTTGACCTCCCTTTGTTGACAGCGCTCCGTTTGTCATCAAAGCGGCTGGTGTTTCTTGTGGACCGTTTGGCTGAACTTGGGGCAGAGCGCAAGCTCGAGGTGCATCTCGGTGACCCTGTTCAAGTACTTGCAGATCGGCCGCTTGCCACCACATTCGCCCCAGTACCGGGTTGGCGCCGACGATCGCTATCTCTGAACTTGGCAGAGGTGCACCCGTGGCCGTGGTTGGAGCGCCCGAAGGCAGGATCTGTAGCGAGTTTTAGCGCGTGGTCCAGAGGGAAATAAGGGCGCTCGCAGCGCTACGAGGACCCACCGGGCTCAACCGCTTCTGTATTGGCGCCGGTAAGCGACGGTATCCGTAGCTTACCGGCGCCAATGAGTCAGGTTGGGGGGCGAAGGACCGAACCCTGCAGGTTCGGTCCTTGCCGATGTCTCGCGACATCACATGGCGGAAGGAGGGGGTTTCGAACCCCCGGAGACCGTGAAGCCTCAACGGTTTTCAAGACCGTCGCATTCGTCCGCTCTGCCATCCTTCCGCCTCCCAGAGTAGAGCCAGCACGGGCTCCACTCAAAAACCCGAAACTTCTGTAATCAGGTTCTTCTCTGTCGGCCCAGCCAAATTCAGTCCATGATTGAGGGAATGACTGATCTCTCCCAGCTTGGCGTTTCGCGCTTTCGCGATGTTCGCGTTCACGATCGGTTCGGCACTCTGCTGACGCTCTTAGTCGCAGCGTTCATGCTGAATGGCTTCATTGAGCAACGTTGGGCGCGTGTGGTGCTCGTTGGAATACAGATTGCGCTACTTGTGGTGGTGTATTACTCGACGCGCATCGATGGTGTGACGCGCAACCGTCTGCTTTTTCCCTTCATCTTGCTCCTCGGGGTTTCAATCGGCTCGATGCTGTTCTACGAGGGAGCAGGGAGCGACACAATTTTGGGAGCTGCTTCGATTGTCTCAGTGCTGATCTATGCAGCCGTTTTGTATTTGGTTGTACGACGGGTGATGTCTGAACGAGGAGTCGACCTAGAGACCATTTTGGGTGCGCTCTGCATTTACTTTTTGCTCGGGCTGATGTTCTCGACGGTATTCCACGCTCTGGATGTGTTCTCCTCAACCCCGATTTTTGGTGATCCAATCGCTCGACCGGACTACTCCTATTTCAGTTTCGTCACCCTGACCACGCTGGGGTATGGAGACATCTCGCCAGTGTCTGATCTTGCTCGCAGGGTCGCAGTCATTGAGGCAATGTGCGGGCAAGTGTTTTTGGCAACAGTGATTGCAAGGATGGTTTCGCTGTACGGAGCCAAGGACCTTGCTGAACAGATTGAGCAGGCCGAGCAGGCCGGGCAGGCCGAGCAGACGGAACCCGAAGCTCCTTAGCCGACTGAATCTACCTAGCCGCCTGTGTGACTCAACTGCCGATCTGTTGGATATAGGCGTCTAGCCAAGCCTCGGCTTTGTTGTTATCAGACTGGTTCTGCTCACGGGCGGCCGGTGCCGCAGCCGTTGCGGCAGGGTAGGAGCCAAGGAACTTTACGTTCGCCTGATGGGAGCGCAGGCTGCGCAAACAATCAGCCACAATCGGGTCGGCAATGTGGCCCTCAAGATCCAACATGAAGCAATACTCGCCAAGGGAAGTCTTGGTGGGCCGTGACAGCAGCAGCGACAAGTTAATGGAGCGTGCCGCAAACTCCTGCAGGATGCGCAGCAGTGAACCAGGCGTGTCGGCGCGCTGGTAGACGACGATTGAGGTCTTGTCCTGACCGGTGGGCGCTGGCACCCCGGAACGAGAGACCAGAACAAACCGCGTGGAGTTCTCGGGGTGGTCCTCGATCTCTGCCGCTGCGAGTTCGAGGCCATACAACTCGGCGGCTCGAGCATTTGCCAACGCAGCAACGGTTGGATCCTGTGCCGCGGCGGCCAACTCGGCTGCTTGGGCATTGGAGTTTGCGGCCACATACTCAACGGAGGGAAGGTGATCGCGCAGCCAAGTGCGGCACTGAGATGAGGCAACGGGAATCGAGATCAGGCGAGTCACTTGGTCGATCGAGGCTCCTGGCTGAACCAACAAGTTCAGAGAAACCGGTTCGAGCATTTCACGCTGAATCAGTACGTCGACATCAAAGGCCATGGTGTCGACGATGGCATTGACGGTTCCCTCGATGGCGTTCTCTACTGGCACAACGCCTTGGTCAATCTCGCCTTCGGCAACGGCGAACAAGACGTCGGTCATCAGCGGATAGGCCACAAGCTCAGCCTGCGCTAGGTCTGCCTGTCGCAGAATGACCTGCTCCGAGAATGTCCCAGCAGGGCCGAGGAATCCAATACGCAACTGGCGATTGCTCTTCTCGGGGGAGTCAGTGCTCATAGCTAAAGAACCTAGTTGGCATAGTTTGTTGGCTGCACCCTTTCACAGTGCACCCTTTACCGAAGCAAAGGATTCCTATGACCACGCATCTAGCTCCCGTTTGGTTTCAAGTCACTGGTCTTGATGTGGTGGAGGGCAGCGGCTGTTGGGTGACAACCTCGAGCGGCGAGAAGTACTTGGACTTCACTGGGGGAATTGCAGTGGTTTCTACTGGCCATTGCCATCCACATGTTGTGGAGGCAATCCGCGCTCAGGCCGGCAGGTTTATTCATGCTCAAGTGAATTGCTATCGGCATGATTTGCTCGAACCGCTCGCTGAGCGACTGAGCGAGATCACACCCGAGGGGATCGACACCTTCTACTTTGCTAACTCTGGAGCCGAGGCAACAGAGGGCGCAATCAAGCTAGCTAAGCAAGCCACCGGCCGGCCGAACACCATCGTGTTTCAGGGAAGTTTTCATGGACGAACCCACTTAGCCATGGCCATGACTAGTTCAAAGACAGGGTACCGAGCAGGACACGCTCCGCTTCCCTCTGGGGTGTTCGTCTCACCGTTTCCGCAGTGCTTAGATATGGCACAACTTCACCCGGGACTCAGTATCGAGCAGACAGATGATCTTGCAATCGACACTGCTATTGCTGGGCTTCGATTCTTGTTAGCGAGTCAAACTGCGCCCTCCGAAACTGCGGCAGTCATTATCGAACCAGTGCTCGGCGAAGGCGGATATGTGCAGGCGCCACCAAGGTTTATGCGAGAGGTCGCGGCTATTTGCGCCGAACATGGGATCTTGTTTATTGCCGACGAGGTGCAGTCAGGGTTTGCGAGGACGGGAACCATGTTTGCTGTTGAACAGTGTGAGCTACAGCCCGACATCATTGTCATGGCCAAAGGCATCGCATCTGGCTTTCCTTTCGCTGCGATCGGTGCGTCAAAGGAACTGATGGCTCGCTGGCCTGTGGGCTCACATGGTGGAACATACGGAGGCAATCCGATGGGTTGCGCAGCAGCTCTTGCCACCATTGATGTGCTGACCGAGCCCGGATTTCTTGACAATGTCAGCGCTCGAGGTGAGCAATTGCGCGCCGGACTTCGTGAACTCGCATCGCAGCATGCAGTGATTGCAGATGTTCGAGGACCTGGTCTGATGGTCGGGCTTGAATTCCGCGATGCAGACACTGCTCAACCTGATGCCGCTCGAACCGCAGCGGTCATTTCGCATGCACGCACACACGGGAACTTGCTCGTCATGAACGCAGGGACTTGGGGGAACATCATTCGCTTTATGCCGCCGCTTGTTGTCTCTCAAGAAGAGATTGACCTTGCGCTTGCTGATATCAAAGCTGCGCTCGAAGCGACGGCTTAGTCGCGGGTGTGGTCTAGTTGCGGGCGGGTCTAGTTGCGGGCGTGTCGCCAGAGTTGCCGGTAGCTGGACCACTCCAATTCGGGGGCTGAGTACCCGGCTTGTTCGAGTTCACGTTGAAGCTTTGGTAGGTGGGAAAACGGAACGCCGATATCGATATGGTGAGCTAGATGCCAACCCGTATTGAACGGCACCATCCAAAAGCGTGCAC
This sequence comes from Bifidobacterium breve, assembly GCA_945888825.1. Classification (GTDB taxonomy): domain Bacteria; phylum Actinomycetota; class Acidimicrobiia; order Acidimicrobiales; family Microtrichaceae; genus IMCC26207. The sequence continues at coordinate 5,987 of CAMDAT010000069.1, forward strand.
TGGGCGACTGCCGAACATGATGGGTGGTGAGGCGTCGATCCGCTGACGCGACCATTCCGCCGTGTTCGGCCACGGCACGCAGTCGGTTCAGCACGCGCCACATGGTCATCCATGGCAGCAACCAAAACACGGGGTAGATCCACCAGTGACCGAGCGCAGCCCAGAGCCCGAAGAACAACACCGCCTGCCAAGCGAGAATTCGAAGAGCTATCGGCCGAGCACCTTGAGACTTGAGAGCGAGCATCAGGCCCTTCAGGTTCTTCCATCCAGATTCGCCGTCTGCATCACGGCGCATTTTTCTATTCCACGAAGCTGACGAGATGGGGTATCCCGAGTAGAGCGCAACGTCTGGCTCGTTGGGACCGAACTCCTCTTTGTGGTGCGCCATGTGGCCACGACGGTAGGCATCAATGGGTACGAAAGCGGGGTAGGAGACCAGCCAAGCCCCAACCCAGTCGTTGAGTTTGCGATTTGAAAAGAGCAGGCGGTGGGCCGCCTCGTGGCCGAGGATCGCAAACCGGGCAAAAGCTCGCCCCATAAGAAAAAAGGCCACGACCCATCCGAGTGGGTGGCCCCACCAAGCGGCTGCGGCTAACACGCCAACGGACTGCACCCAGAGGCCACAAACGTGCGCAGCGTTTGCAGCATTGGGAATGCGGTAGAGCTCTTCGCGCAATTCGCCAAGTGGTCGACCCGTTGGCCCAAGACGACTCGTTGGAAGTGAGTCAGTAAGTGTCTCTGCTGCGGGCAGCATCGTGTTGGAATCGCGCTGTTGAAGCTCTGGCACATCCTGAGTATTACAGATGTGCAATACCTGTGGCAAATATGTAATATGGCTGCCATGGTGAGTTTGGGTTCAGATAATGACCCTGCACTGACAACCCGATCGGTGCTGGCCTCGATGCTGTTGGGGTCCACACCGCCACGCCTCCCCGTTGCAGTCCTGGTGCGAGCCGGAGAGATGTTCGGGTTCACAGAGGGCTCAGTGCGAACGGCGCTGAGTCGAATGGCTGCTTCGGGTGAACTCCGTCGTGATGCGCAGGGCTGGTATGGCCTACAAGGGGATCTCTTGACCCGGCAGTCGCGTCAAGGCCAGTCCCGATCAGCGCTCACTTCGCAATGGTCAGGTCGCTGGAGACTGGCGGTTGTCGACCCAGGCGCTCGTTCTGCCACCGATCGAGCGGCTCTGCGTGACGCTCTGCTCAGGCTTCGATTCGCTGAGCAGCGTGAGGGGGTGTGGCTGAGACCAGACAACTTAGATTCGCGTTCTCAACAGCATCCTTGGCAGTTGGCAGATGCACAATGCCGCTGGTTCCTAGCCGAGCCAGAGTTCACGTTCGAGCGGAATGAACAGGAGTTTGCTGCAAACCTCTGGAGCCTTTCGCAGTGGGCTAGTAGAGCCACCGAGTTGAGAAAGCAGATGCACGCGCTCATGGCACCACTTCAGCAGCGCGATACATCGGCACTCGCTCCAGGCTTTGTGGTATCTGCGGCAGTGCTTAGGCACTTTCTGGCCGACCCGCTCTTACCCCGGGAACTCCTACCGCGGCATTGGCCCGGCGGTGCTTTGCGTGCTGACTATGACCAGTACGACTTCACCTATCGGGAAGCACTCGATGAGTGGGTCAGGCAACCGGCGCCGCCGCTACCATCGCGTTCGTGACTGACTCGAAAAACCCTGACTCGCATAACCCTGATCCGGATCGCTTCTACTTTCGACAGCTGCTCGCAGGCAGAGATTTTGCCGTAGGAAATGATCTCGCTGTTGGTATGGCCAATTTTGCTTACCTGATCGGAGACCGTGGCACGGGGGAGTGCATGGTGATTGACCCGGCCTATGGCGTAGCTGAACTGAACGCCGTTGCTCAGGCAGACGGTATGCGTTTAACGGGTGCGCTGATCACGCATTATCACGCTGATCATTGCGGCGGCGAGATCATGGGTATACACATCGAAGGCGCTGCCAAGCTGTTGGAACTCACTCAGATCCCGGTTCATATTCAGGCCACTGAGCGGGAGTGGGTTCTGAAGGCCAGCGATCTTTCTGCTGAGGACCTTGAACTACATCAACCGGGGGATACCGTGATGATTGGCGATCTACCAGTTCAACTTGTTCATACTCCCGGCCATACCCCGGGTAGCCAATGCTTCTATGCGAACGGGTGTCTCATCTCGGGAGACACATTGTTCTTGGACGGCTGTGGCAGAACCGATTTACCTGGCGGCGACGCTGAGGAGTTGTACTACAGCCTGACGCAGCGACTCTCGCAGGTGCCAGCCGATGCCTATTTGTTCCCAGGGCACAACTATTCAAATCAGCCCATGGAGCGCATGGGAGATAACCGAGAGCGCAACGTGGTCTTCAAGCCAAAGAGCGCTGAGCAATGGATGATGATGTTCGGCGGGGCGTGATCCGCCCCTAGCTCACGCCACTCTGCCAACCTTGCAGAGTGACTGATGTAGGCCTTGAGGACGCAGAACAACCTGAAAATTCGCTGCCTCCCACGCTTGATGGACTGATGACTGGCAACCAGCTGCCGAAGTGGTTCTGGCGTGCAATTCTTGGGATTGCTTTTTCGGTAGCCGCTTTCATGGTGGTAACAGGCAGTTTGGCCAAGCTTGAAGGCCTGATCCGGCTGTTGGCCGTTGCGATGTTTTTGTCATTTGCTGTGGAGCCCGCAGTGAACTTCCTAGCGAATCGTGGCTGGCGGCGTGGCCGGGCGACGCTCGCATGTTTTGTGTTGATATTTGGAGTTGGCGGGATCTTCGTGGCGATCATGGTGGGCCTTGTCATTACTCAAACTGCCGAACTGGTTCGCAATGCTCCGAGTTACATCAATGAAGCCACCACTTGGGTGAACAACACCTTCAACACCGAACTCACATCGGACAAACTCGATTCGGCGCTGGTGAATTATCAAGATGACCTCACTTCGCTTGCAACTGGCATGGGCGGCAGAGTTCTCACGGTGACAGGTTCGGCTTTGGGAGTGGTGTTTCAGATGTTCACCGTCTTCCTCTTCAGCTACTACATGATTTCGCAGGCTCCGCAGATGCGCAGGAATGTTTGCTCGTTCCTACCCGCTGCTCGTCAAGAAATAGTGCTTCGTTTGTGGGAGCTTTCGGTAGAGAAGACTGGGGGGTGGGTTTTCTCTCGCCTACTTCTCGCGTCGGTCAGTGCTGCTAGCTCTTGGATTGTTTTTGAGATCCTCAACCTGCCATCTCCCCTTGCCCTTGCGCTTTGGATGGGCTTGGTGAGTCAGTTCATCCCGGTTGTCGGCACCTACTTAGGTGGAGCGCTTCCGCTGCTGCTCGCGTTACTCAATGATCCCATCGATGCTGTCTGGGTCTTGGTTTGGATTCTCGTCTATCAGCAGATTGAGAACTATCTACTCTCGCCAAGGATTACAGCGCACACGATGGACCTTCATCCAGCCGTTGCGTTTGGCGCAGCCCTGGCTGGCGCAAGCTTGTTTGGAGCCATGGGCGCTATTTTCGCCCTTCCGGCTGCCGCAGTCATTCAAGCTTTCATAACCTCATATCTGCACCGACACGATGTTATTGAGTCACGTCTGACTGACTTAGAGGTGATTGAAGAGACAGGTGGGCAGAACGCCGTGTACCGAGCTATGCGAGGACTCAGCCGGGAGGAACCACTCGAGACTGATTCAAATCAGGGGCAGTCTCCGACTCCGAAATAGTCTCCGACGCAGAAATAGTTACGAGGAGTCGTCCGAGACTCCGCAGGATTTGCCCGCTGCTGTCATCCCAAGTCTGGCGAGGCGTCGACCAGTACAACTGCAGTGCCCCAAGCAGTTGCTGCCGTTGCACGATCGGAAGGTGCACGCAGGATCGCACACCGCTCTCACCCAAGGTTTGGAGAGTCATAGGGTCGGCGGGCAGCATTTCGGCCTGTTGCACCAAGAGAAACCTTTGCGGCTGCGCCATGTGTAGCCCCCATGGAAACCAGTTCGTGGAGCAGACCTCGGCAACAGAGTGGCTGAGTGGGCTCGTACCGAGGGGAGTTACTACCTGCTCATGAATGGAGAAGAGCGTGACCGAATCTGCAGCGCACTGATGGCGTATCAGGCTCAGGCCATCACTGAGGATGTCTGAAGGCGCCAAGCCGGCCAGGCCTTCTGAGAAGTGGGCGACTGCAGCAGCGAGTGTCCCTTGAGATTGGAGTTGCTGAGTCTGCATGGTTCTTTCTGCGGCGAAGCCCGTGATGAGTCGCTACGTTGAGTTGGTCGGAAGGTCCACCGTTCAACTGGAGAACTTTCTTCACCAAGTTGCACACTGTTGATGTGAATCCTTTGAACCCCACTTCTGTGTACCCCACTGCGCTGTACCCCGCTTCTTTGTACCCGTCAGCAGAACACCGGCAGTCCTACCTGCTCGAGGTTTCGGGTGGTCACTGCATTCGAGTACATGAATCGGGAAGTCCAGATGGCAAAGCAGTGGTGGTTTTGCACGGAGGGCCAGGAGGTGGGTCCTCTCCTAAGCACTACCAATTCTTTGATCCCCTGGCCTACCGCGTCATCCTCATCGATCAGCGCGGCTGCGGCCAGAGCACTCCGTACGCCTCAGTGGAGCACAACACCACCTGGGACTTGGTTTCAGATATTGAGACCGTTCGGGAGTTTCTCGGAGTTGACCACTGGATGGTTTTTGGGGGGTCTTGGGGCTCAACTCTGGCATTGGCTTATGCGCAGACTCACCCTGAACGTGTCACCGAACTGGTGCTGCGCGGCATCTTCTTGCTGCGGCCTTCTGAGCTTCACTTCTTTTATCAAGACGGAGCAAGTCATGTATTTCCTGATGCGTGGGAAGACTTCTTGGCCCCGATCCCTGTGGATGAGCAGGGTGATCTGGTGGCTGCTTATCACCGTCGACTGTTTGGTGAAAACCGCGAAGAGCTCCTGACTTGCGCGCTGGCTTGGGCAGAGTGGGAACGAGCCACCTGCATGCTTGATCCCGACCAAGGGGCTTCGGAACTAGGCCCCCAGCCCGAGGCCTTTGCTCGAATCGAGAATCACTATTTTGTGAATGGCGGATTCTTTGAATCCGAGAATCAGCTCCTGCAGGGCGTCGATCTGATCCGGCACATTCCTGCTGTCATTGTTCAGGGACGCTACGACGTGGTTTGCCCGATGCGCTCTGCTTGGGACCTGCACCGTGCTTGGCCAGAGGCTGAACTCATCGTGAACACCTATGCCGGGCATTCAATGTTCGATCCCGAAAACGCCGCTTCGCTGAAAGCAGCCTGCGACCGCTTTCGCTAGGAGTTGCTTTCGGCCTCTTTGGCTGGCGGTCGGTAGCAGGTGAGGAGCAGCAGGGTTCCAGC
>CAMDAT010000070.1 GCA_945888825.1 Bifidobacterium breve
TACCAGATGCCCCACAGCTAGTAGCTACTACAGAGGAAACCCTCTATCGGATCGATCCCTCTCAGTCCGAGGCTGCCTACGAGGTGGATGAGACCTTTACCGGTTCAAAACCTACGCGAACACGGGGTACGACCAACGGAATCGCTGGAGACTTTGCGATCGATGCCACAAGCCCGGAAAACTCTCGAGTTGGCGAGATTGTCGTCGACCTTGAACAGCTGCATTCCGACGACTCCCTCCGAGATACACGGCTTCGTTCCGCTTACCTCGAGTCCTACTCCTTTCCGTTGGCCACCTTTAGCAACGCAAAGCTTGTTGGCCTGCCACAGAAACTGAACCAAGGGCAGCAGTATGAGTTTGAAATGCAAGGAGACCTGAGGGTCAAGTCAACCACCCTGCCAGCGACCTGGAAGGTGACGGCTCGCCAGTCAGATAACAAGCTGACTGCAACGGCAACCACAACCGTCGCTATGAGTGAGTATGAGATCGGTCCAATTTCTCTAGCTGGAATGCTCCGCACAGGTGATGAGGTCACCCTCACCCTGAATTTGGTTGCGGTTGATCCCAGTACGGCTTCGATAGCAACTCAGATCACTGCTCCCCCATCACCGGAGAAGCTTGAGAACGCACCTTCTTTTAAGACTGAAGTCATGCCTGTGCTGGCAACGAATTGCGCGTCGTGTCACAACACTGATGCCATGGGTTCTCATCACTGGAAGCTCGATACGGCACAGGATGCCTCGACCTATGCGCATGCCCTTGGAGTGGTGACCACGGCTAGGTATATGCCTCCATGGCCCGCTTCAGACAAAGGCGTGCCGCTTGCACACTCAAAGGCACTCGATGAAAGAACCATCGCGATGCTGGCCGAATGGGCAGATGCGGGTGGGCCACTTGACGTAGCCGAAGACACCCCAATTCGACCCTCTGCACAGGCAAAGGTGACGAAGATCCGTAAAGACAAGTCATTGGAAATGCCAAAGCCCTATACCGGCTCCCTTGCAAATCGGAACGACTATCGCTGTTTCGAAATCGACCCCGGGCTCACCGAGGCCACGTTCATAACTGGTTTTGAATTCATTCCAGATCAGATCAAACAGATTCATCACGCTCAGGTGTTTCAAATCGCTGCATCCGCTCGAGCGAGCCTTCAGCAGCTAGAGGGTACGAATCTGGCCAAGGTCCCCGACGGTCAGCCCGGATGGTCCTGTTATACGGGGACTGGTGCTGGCGCTGCAGTTTCTGCTTCTGGAGAGAAATCAGCTGGGTCCAAACTCATCGGAGGTTGGGCCCCTGGTCAGGACCCGGCAAGTTTTAAGGGTGCCGGCATTTTGTTCCAGCCAGGCGACACGGTGGTTCTGCAGATGCACTACCACTATGCAGATTCGGTCACTCCGGACCAGTCGAGTTTTGTTATGCAAACCGAGCCAGGCACCAGCCCGTTGCGTGAGATTACGGTTATGAACCCGCTCGCCCCGGTTGAAATCCCTTGCCCAGCAGGAGCTACTGAGCCGCTATGCGATCGAGCGGCGGCGCTTGAGGACAACGTCAAGCTTTATGGGCCCTCGGGTAAATTTATTGAGCAGGGACTTCTTCGAGCATGCAAGAAGACTGCCGAGGAATTGGCCGTCGGCCTGAACGGCACCTATTCCTCGTCTTGTGACTCTGCGGTTCCCTTTGATGGTCAGATCATTCAGGTACTCGGCCACATGCACACGCTAGGTCGGTCCTTCAGGATGACTCTGTGGCCCGATACCCCCCAGGAGAAGGTGCTACTTGATATTCCCGACTGGAATTTCGACTGGCAGATGCTCTACGAACTGCAGACCCCAGTAGATGTTGCCAAGGGGGACAAAATCAGAATTGAGTGTTCTTGGAACCGAGATGCTGACCCACTTCGAGCAAAGCGATACATAGTTTTTGCCGAGGGAACAGAGGATGAAATGTGCTTCAACACCTACTCAATCATCCCGCCAGCCCTAACTCCCTCACCTGCAGCGAACGCAGCTAAGCCCTAGTTCGGCTTCAGCGATAACAGGTTCGGGACTGTCACGAAAGTCTCAGGATTCGGATTTGAGCTGCCTGCGTGCCAACGTGATAGCAGAGCAAGTTGCTATTTAGGTTCGGAGTTCGCAGATGAGTGAGACGGAAAACACTGAGAATATTGGCTTTGCCGATCTAGGACTGCGCCCCGAACTGCTGGATGCTCTTATGGAGCTTGGCTACGAAGAACCAACTCCTATTCAGAGAGAGTCGATTCCTCGCCTCCTTGAGGGACGGGACTTGCTCGGTCAGGCGGCCACTGGAACTGGAAAAACTGCAGCGTTTGCCCTGCCGATTCTTGAGCGCGTGATGGACAGCGACCGGACGGCTCCCACTGCCTTGGTGCTCGTCCCGACGCGTGAACTTGCGATGCAAGTCTCAGAGGCTGTCCATCGATACGGCCGAGCTGCTGGCGCTCGGGTTCTACCCATCTATGGCGGGCAGCCAATCGGTCGACAGCTTGATGCCCTGCGACGGGGTGTTGATGTTGTCATCGCAACTCCCGGACGAGCTTTGGATCATCTAAAGCGCAGAACGCTCCCCCTGCAGTCGATCCAAATGGTTGTCCTTGACGAGGCTGATGAGATGCTCGACATGGGCTTCGCAGAGGACATCGAGTCGATCCTGCAGGCCACTCCAGAGGATCGCCAAACCGTGCTGTTCTCGGCAACGATGCCAGGGCGAATCAATGGAATTGCGAAGCGGCATCTGACAGACCCGGTTCGGATCGAGATTGCAAAAGCAACAGCTGACTCAGCGACTGCGCCGCTGGTACGCCAGACGGCCTACATCGTGTCTCGCGCTCATAAGGCAGCTGCACTGGGAAGAATCCTCGATGTTGAAAGTCCAGCCGCGGCGATCGTGTTCTGTCGCACACGCCACGAGGTTGATTCCCTAGCCGAGACCCTCAATGGTCGTGGCTACCGTGCCGAAGGCCTGCACGGCGGCATGAGCCAAGAGCAGCGTGATCGCGTCATGGGTCGATTGAGGGGCCAAACGGCCGAGCTGCTCGTGGCCACCGATGTCGCCGCGCGCGGCCTCGACGTGGATCACCTGACACACGTGGTCAACTACGACGTCCCGTCGGCACCAGAGGCGTATGTGCACCGTATTGGTCGAGTCGGACGTGCTGGCCGTGAAGGTATCGCCATTACTCTGGCCGAGCCTCGCGAGCAGCGACTGTTAAAGAACATCGAGCGAGTCACGGGTTCTCCAATCAGCATCGAGAAGGTTCCCACTGTTGAGGATCTCCGCAATCGACGGATGGAACTCACGATGGCAACGCTGCGGGAGACGCTTCAATCAGAGGATCTGGACCGCTTCAGAACTGTTGTGGAGTCACTCTCTGAGGATTCAGACCTGTTCCAAATTGCACTTGCCGCCGTCAAACTTGCACATGAAGCAACCGTAGGTTCCGAGGACGTCGAAGAGATCCCAGAGGTTGCTAGCCGCCCCTCAAGAAATGCAAAGGACTCAACCAAGCGTGGGCCGCATGCAAAGAAGGGCTCGACATCTCAAAAGGGCAGCCGCCGCAGCGAAGGCTCCGCTGGCATGACCCGGCTCTACTTTGGGGCGGGGCGTGCCACAGGGATCCGTCCGAAGGATCTCGTGGGTGCAATTGCAAACGAGACCAAGCTCAGCGGAAAAGACATCGGCAGCATCGAGATTCAGGACCGGTTCTCACTAGTCGAGGTTCCAGAATCTGCCGTTGACGAGGTGCTCTGGGCTATGAAGCGAACCACACTTAAAGGCAAGAAGACCAAGGTGCGCCGAGAGCGGTTCGATTCCCCATCAGATTGAGCAGATGAGTCCCACATATCAATACTGAAGGCTCTCAAGCAGCCTCCGACTGCGGTCAACTCTCAAGAACCCAACTAGCCTGCCATCCCTCATGGAAAGATTTGTTGTCCCCCAAGGTGAGTTTGCCCTCGCCACCACTAGTTCCACGCAACATGAATCGCTTCGGGCCTGGGACGCTGCTGATGAGTATCTACTGCAGCAGGCATCCGAGCTTGGCGATCTGAGCGGCAACCTGTTACTGATCAACGATCGCTGTGGTGCGCTCGCAGTTGCCTTAGCCCCATGTGAACCCAGTTCTTTGGGTGATTCCTATGTCTCCCAGCTAGCAACTACGGCCAACCTTGAGCGCAACAAGATCGACCTCTCGAGCGTTACCTTGCTAGGCAGCCTCGACCCTCTGCCAGAGCGTGTGGATTACGCCTTCATCAAGGTGCCTAAGACTCTGGCGCTTCTCGAGGATCAACTTCTTCGGCTGGCGCCCTCGGTGCACTCCAGCACGGTGATTGTTGCTGCGGGCATGACCAAGCACATTCATAACTCGACTTTGGCTCTGTTTGAGCGAATTCTTGGGCCGAGTACTACATCGCTTGCTAAGAAAAAGGCCCGCCTGATCTTTGTTACTCCACACGAGGCAGAAATCGCCTTGAAGCCCTTGGCAGTTTCGAGCTTTACCCTCGATCCGGGCAACATCAGGGTCAAGAGCTATCCGGGAGTGTTCTCTTCAGAGCGTCTCGACATCGGGACAAGCTTTTTCATCGACAACCTCCCTGATCAGGCTGGGCAGATTCGCATCATCGATCTGGGCTGCGGGAACGGTGTAGTGGGCTTAGTCCTCGCACTAGACAATCCTGATGCCGATGTGATGTTCATTGACGAGAGCTTCTTGGCAGTCGCTTCAGCAGAATTGACTGTTCAAAGCAATCTGGAGGAACACAGTCAATTCGAATTCTTGGTGGGTGACAGCTTGGGCTCACTTCGTTCTCACCCGGGTATCGCAGATGCCAGCGTCGATTTGGTCTTTACCAACCCGCCTTTTCATGACGATCATGCGCTCAGCGATGCAACCGCTTGGCAGATGTTCTCTGATGCCCATCGGGTGCTTCGCAGCAACGGCCAACTCTGGGTTATCGGCAACAGGCATCTGGCCTATCACGCCAAACTCAAGCGGATCTTTGGCAATTGCGACATCATCGGTAGCAACTCCAAGTTCGTGGTGTTCCGGGCGACTCGAAAGCCAGCGCCTGTGCAACACAAAGCTGATGACTTCTCCTGAGAACTACATCTCCGTTGGATGTTCTTGTTCCCACCAGCTCAAGGCGCCCTTAGCAGCAGCTACTGCAGTACTCAGGGTGGCCTGAAGCAGATACCCGCCAGTGGGTGCCTCCCAGTCGATCATCTCGCCGGCAACAAACACACCAGGTAGTCGACGAAGCATAAAACGGTCGTCGAGTTCCTTGAAGGCCACGCCGCCTGCTGTTGAGATTGCCCGGTCTAGTTCTTCTGTGGCCGACACCTGTAGCGGCAGAGATTTGATCAACACGGCCATGTCAGAAGCTTGGCGAGGCAGAACGTTCTTGGATACTTCTCGCAGTAGGCCAATCGCCACAGGAGGAAGACCGATAGTTCGCCGCAGAAGTGTCGAGGTTGATTCTTTAGGCTTCGCAGTGCTCAACCTCTGCTCAACCTGTTCAACGCTCAGGTCGGGACGAAGGTCGATGAGCATGACCGTGTTGCCCTGAGCGTCACAGGCAGCTCGGAGCTCTCGACCAACTGCGTACACACAGCCACCCTCAATTCCCTCGGCAGAGATCATCATCTCCCCACGCACTGGGTTCCCACGGGCTTGAACCGAAACATTCTTGACTGGCATGCCTTCAAACTTTGTAATGAACTCAGCCGTCCAGTCAACCAAAAACCCTGAATTTGCTGGACGAAGCTTATGAACGTTGATGCCGATCTCTTCGAATTTCGGTACCCAGCGACCATCGGAACCCGTTCGCTGCCAGCTGCCACCTCCAAGACTCATGATGGTGATATCCGGAAACAGTTGCTGCGGCGGGATCAGATCCGAGTTCTTCTCGTCAGCCGCAACTAGCAAGGCACCTGTTGCCTGGTCCCAACCTAACCAGCGGTGATTTGTTTGGAGACTGACTCCGAGCGTTTCAAGGTCTACGAGCCAAGAGCGCAGGAGTTCGGTGGCACGAAAACCAAGCGGAAATAGCCTGCCACTTGAACCAACAAAAGTCTTCTGCGATAAACCCTCACACCAAGCTTGAATAGCTTCCGGAGGAAAAGCAGATACGGACTGAGCAAGCGCATCTTGCTTGTCCCCGTAACGCGTCATGAACTGCTCTAAAGGCTCGGAATGCGTGATGTTGAGCCCGCCACGACCAGCAATCAGAAACTTTCGACCCATGCTGGGCATGTGCTCGTACACGGTCACCGATGCGCCAGCACGAGCAAGCACCTCGGCTGCCATGAGCCCACCGGGCCCACCACCGATAACTGCAGCTGAGGGCCTGGCTGCCCCAGAGGCTGCAGTTGCTACTGCTCCGAATTCAGAGTTCACCGCACGCAGCCTAGATCGCGGCTCACGACTCACCACCCGTACCTGCTGAACATGGTCACCGCTGGGCGTAACCTGAGGACATGGGATATCAAGACGTGGACCGCAGTAGCGAGAGCGATCGAATCTGGCGACATGAGGCGATCCAGAAAGTCGAAGCTGATGCGAACCGCTCAGCGGACACTCATCTGCTGGTACTCCCGCTACCCCAGGATTGGGGAATCCAGCTCTACCTCAAGGATGAGTCAACGCACCCAACCGGTTCGTTGAAGCATCGATTAGCACGCTCGCTTTTTCTTTATGCGCTGTCGAACGGCTGGATTGGTGCAGAGACCACCGTGGTTGAGGCCTCATCGGGCTCAACAGCAGTGTCTGAGGCCTACTTTGCTCAACTCCTAGGTCTGCCGTTCGTAGCTGTCATGCCACGCAGCACAAGCAAAGAGAAGTGCGTGCTGATTGAGAAGTTTGGCGGTAGCTGCCATTTCGTTGAACAACCAGCCCAGATGTATGCAGAGGCCAGAGCAGTCGCTTCGCAGACGGGTGGCCACTATATGGATCAATTCACGTTCTCTGAACGAGCCACGGACTGGCGTGGCAACAACAACATTGCTGAGTCAATCTTTGAGCAGCTCAGACTTGAGCCGAATCCAATTCCGTCTTGGATCGTTGTCGGGGCCGGCACTGGCGGCACCTCAGCAACGATCGGCCGCTATGTTCGCTACCGCCGCCACGAAACTGCACTCGCAGTGGTGGACCCCGAAGGCTCGGCCTTTTTTGAGGGCTGGATGCGTCAGGACCCAAGCGTAACGAGCTCTGTGGCCTCACGTATCGAGGGGATAGGCCGTCCGCGGGTGGAGCCGTCATTTCTGCCGAGCGTGATCGATCGGATGATCCAGGTTCCCGATGCGGCTTCGATTGCAGCCATGCAGTTCTTGCTCTCAGCGCTCGGGCGAAACGTCGGACCCTCGACGGGAACCAACCTGTGGGGATCGCTGCAGATCATTGCGGGTATGCGAACTGCTCAGCAGACGGGCTCGGTGGTGACTCTGATCTGTGACGGCGGAGAACGCTACGGGCAGACCCATGACACGGAGTGGCTGAGCGCTAACGGACTCGATCCTAAGCGGCACCTACAGATGCTCGAGCAGTTCGTAGCTGGTGGAGCTTGGATGAGCAACTAGCTCATTGGCTGAAGATGAATCCGCTCTGCAAAGGCTGACATCTCATCGCAGACTGCAGCGAGTTCGGTGCTCTGCGAAGGCGATACCACGAGTCGGTGAGCACCTGCTTGAGCTGCCTCAGCTACGGACTCTTCCGTAGTTGTGGACAACGCTCCCCCAAGGCTGAGTTCAAGCGCCGACGGGTCGCGTCCTGACTCCTCGGCTGCTTCGTTCATCACCTTCAACATCTTGGTCAGTTCTTCGCCGCGTAACCCGAGTGGTTGGAACCCATCCCCTCGAAGTCCCGCCCGCCTAGCTGCTGCTTTGGTATGGCCACCAATATGAATGGCAATCCCATGTTCCTGTGCAGGTTTCGGGTTGCTGTGAGCATGGTCAAACTCAAAGAACTCTCCAGAAAAGGACAAGCCGTCCTCGTCCTCTGGGCCCCAGAGCAACCGAAGCACATCAATGCATTCATCGGTGCGCCTACCGCGAGTCGAGAACGCAATACCGCATGCCTCTAACTCTTCCTTCATCCAGCCAACGCCCACGCATAGTCTGACTCGACCAGCTGACAGCCGGTCGATCGTAGCGAGCCGCTTGGCTAGCACCACCGGATGATGCTCGGGCAGGATGAGCACGCCGGTGGCGAGCTTCAAGGTTGTGGTGACTGCAGCCAGGTACGCAAGCAGGTCTAGGGGGTCGGGAACAATGCATTGATCAGGCAGGGGCATTCGGCCAGATTCTGAATAGGGGTACTTGTGCTCGTAGCCAGAGATGACGACTGCATGCTCAACCAGAACGATCGACTCGAATCCAAGGGCCTCGGCATGACGTGCAAACCCGGTCATCCAATCGGGATCGGCGGTCACGTCGGAGCGAACGGGCGGAATGATTGCAAATTTCATTGGTGCCGGCTTTCCGTGGGACGAGGAGGACAGGTTCCTAGTTACACAACTTTGTGAATAGGTGAGCAGCAAAAACTGCGGCGACGCCATTCGCCACAACGGAGATTGCATATTTCTAGCTAGTGCTCAACAATGCCATCTCTGCAAGCGTGGTTGATACTCAGGGCGTAAGTTGCAGACACTCGTTCACCCCCTAGCATCAACAGCAACAGTGCATCTTGTGCACCCTTGATTGGTTCGCATGGACAAAGGAGCTTCCCGATGAGTAGCAACGCATACGAGTTGGTCATCTTTGGCGGAAACGCCGGTGGCCTTTCGGTTGCGGTCTCTATGCAAGAAGCTGGCCTTGAACAGGTTCGCATCTTGGAGCCCAGTTCTGCAGTGGCATTCCCTGAACTCGTTGGCGAGCATCAGCTCGATGTTGGCTACGGCGAGACGGTTCAATCCATTGCCATAGCAGCCCCCTCTGAAACGAATTCTGACGGTGCCGCATCTGGCAGCGATCTCATCGTGACGACACAGCGGCATGCATACCGGACTCGTGCAGTTGTTATTGCACAGCGCGGCGATAATCCCGACTGGCGCCCACCTATCGCTGCACGCATTGGGGAACGAATTCTGATTGATCAGATCCCCACCACTGCTGTTGATGAAGACGTCCTCGTGATCGGCCATACGGATCACGCCGTAGAGATTGCTTCGGCACTGGCCACAGCCGGTGCAGGCGTGGTTCTAGCTGGCGGCGGGATGAATCCCGCCCTGATGTCACCGGCTGGTGAGTCTTGGCTTCGGCGTCTGGAACGTGAGCGCCGGGCAACCCTGTTGTATCGGTCTATTCCAGATCAGGTCGACGAGGTGGACGGATACCCGATGGCCTTCTTTAGTGACCGTCGAACACCTGACTTGCAGTTCGATCATGTGGTCTTTGCCTCGGAACGCACGATCCTGCAGCCCGAAGAAGTAGGGGCGACGCAGGACGCCCTAGCTAGCGGCAGAGTGTTCTTTATCGGTGATGTCGATCTTGCGGCAGAGGGCCTTGCAGTGGCTCCCGGTTGGGATATCGCCCGTGTCGTGGCACAGGTCTTCCCGCAAGTTGAGTTAGTCGAACCACCCTCCGCTGCAGAGCGACGCCGTGGCTTTACCGGAGCGATCGAGGAACTCTGCGCCGAGAACTACAACGCCACGATTACGCACTTCGAGCCAACGCATTCAGACCTTTGGGTTCTTCGGGTTCGGCCTGATCGCGGGGAGATATCGCACCTTCCTGGTCAGTACGCCTCCTTGGGCCTGGGGTACTGGGAAGCTCGTATTGATGACGCAGAGGACCCTCGCCTAGATGAGCAGTGGGAGAAGCTTGTTCGTCGCTCCTACTCAATCTCTAGTCGGATGTTCGACGAATACGGTTACCTCTCTGGTGAGGAAGGCGTCGAGGAACTTGAGTTCTACATCGTTCTTGTTCCTCCAACCGAGGACAACGTGCCAGGTCTGACTCCCAGATTGGCGCTGAAACGCCCGGGAGACCGCATCTACCTAGGACCAAAGGTGGCTGGGCGGTACACCCTTGCCGCTGTAACCGACCCACTGAGTACGGTTCTGTTCTTCTCTACTGGTACTGGCGAGGCACCCCATAACGCAATGGTGGTTGAACTGCTCAGAAAGGGCCACCGCGGGCCGATCCTGTCGGCAGTATCCGTACGCGAATGGGCAGACCTTGGCTATCTCAAGCAACATCGAGAACTCGAGGAGCGTTACTCGAACTACCACTACTTGCCCATGCCAACTCGCGAGGCAGATGTTCCCAAACGCTATATTCAGTCACTGATTACAGAGGGAACCTTGACTACGGAATATGGCATCACGCTCGACCCGGAAACAACAAACGTGTACCTGTGCGGCAACCCATCCATGATTGGGCTTCCCGAAGAGGTGGACGGGGTTGAGGTCTTCCCAGAAACGACCGGAGTCGTGGAACTCCTCGCTGCTAAGGGATCTTTGATCGATCACCGCAAGCAACGGGGCAACTTGCACTTCGAAGAGTATTGGTAGGCCGGTGCTCGCAGTTCGGTGCATCTCACAATCCTCCTCAGATCCACTCAGTGGTCTGAGCATCGCAGAGGTTCCGCCTCCCGAGCCGCCAGATGGGTGGGTGCGAGTCAATCTGCGCACCTGCGCCTTGAATCACCATGACTTGTGGTCACTGAAGGGCGTTGGGTTAGACCCTACCCGTCTTCCTATGACGCTCGGCTGCGATGGGGCTGGAGTTCTTGATGACGGCACCGAGGTCGTGATTCATTCTGTGATTGGCGACCCCGAGGCTGGTCAAGGCGACGAGACTCTTGATCCGCGGCGGACTCTCCTGTCTGAGCTGCATCAAGGGACGCTTGCCGAGCAGGTGATTGTCCCGCTCCGAAACCTGGTGCCAAAGCCACAGGCGCTGACCTGGGAGGAAGCTGCATGCATGCCTTCGGCATGGCTGACTGCCTACCGGATGCTGACCACTCGATCGGGCCTAGATGGTCCAGGGAACGTTCTGGTACAAGGTGCTGGTGGTGGCGTTGCTACGGCTGCAAT
Source organism: Bifidobacterium breve (assembly GCA_945888825.1). Classification (GTDB taxonomy): domain Bacteria; phylum Actinomycetota; class Acidimicrobiia; order Acidimicrobiales; family Microtrichaceae; genus IMCC26207. The sequence goes on from CAMDAT010000070.1 coordinate 11,049, forward strand.
CCAACTGGGTGTTGCTCTGGGGCACAGAGTGTTTTGCACTTCTCGAGATCCACAGAAGCGTGCTCTCTCGCTTGGCTTGGGCGCTGAACTCGCCCTTGCCTCTGGGGATCGATTTCCCGAGAAGATGGACCTAGTCATCGAGACCGTCGGCGATGCCACCTGGGAGCATTCGCTTCGTTCTCTGCGCCCGGGCGGCCGAATTGTGGTCAGCGGTGCCACGAGCGGAGC
>CAMDAT010000071.1 GCA_945888825.1 Bifidobacterium breve
TTGGGATGTTCGTCGCCTGCTTGGTTGGATTCGTACCCAAGAGCCGGCCGGGATCGGGCTGCTCGGAGTCTCACTGGGAGGGTACGTGGCAGCGCTGGTAGCCGGGCTAGAGGAAGAACCACTTCAGTGTGTGCTCCCGATTATCCCCGCTACGGACTTTCCTGGGCTGTTTGTGCAGCAGTCGCCGCCGGCACTGCGTGAACTCATGGTGCCGTTTATGGAGGAGTCCCGGCAGCTTCATTCTGTGGTCTCACCACTGAGCTTTACCCCGAGTACTCCAGTCGCAGCACGTGCAATTGTTGGTGGGCTAGCCGACAAATTGATTGACCCAGTCGACCAAGTTGCGCCCCTCTGGGAGCATTGGGATCGCCCGGAGATCCTCTGGTACCCGGGTGGTCACTTGGGGCATGTGATTCGCGGCGACCTGTATTCCTTTATCGACCGCAAGCTGAAGTCTGCAGGTCTGAGCACAATCTGAATTTGGTGCCTCGAAGCCCCGAGGTTCTGGACCTCAGCTTCTCAAAGAATTCACTTTGGGATACTCAAGGCAGTTCTCAGGACTGCCGAAACCCTGTGAGTGTCTACAGCCGAACTTGATGAACCCAGAGAGGCCACGCCAAACCGGCGAACTGCCCTGCTCGGAGGCCTAGCCGCTGGCGCAGCAGCGCTGGCAAGTGCATGCGCTCCCGGAGCCCCCGCCGAATCTGCAGCAGCAGGCGCCCGTCCCGCCAGGCTTCGGACGGCACCGACTACAGCAGCACCCACTACTGCAGTCCCAACTACTGCAGTTCCACTTACGGTCCTCCCAAATACACCAGTCCCGCCAACGGGCTCTGTCGCAAGCCTTCCCGTTTGGCCAGCAACTTGGGCAACTCCTGGCGTCTGGCATGTCGCTAAGCGGCTGACCTTTGGCCCTACCCCAGCTGTTCTGGCGCAGATCGGTGCCCTCGGTGCCACAGCTTGGATTGACTCACAGCTCAATCATCTCGCCATTGCCGATCCTGCAGTGGCCGATGCAACGTCTTTTTATGAGTGGTCCAGAGGCAGCGCAGCTCAGATCAGCGCTCGTGGCCAAGAGTGGCGAGTCGTGGTCGATCTGCCGCTCTCCACCGCACTGAGGGCTGTCGTCTCGGAGCGTCAACTCTTTGAACGAACTGTTGGCTTCTGGTGGGATCACCTAAATGTGGACGTCAACAATGATGCCGCTCGGAACCATTGCCCTACCTACGACAGTGACGTCATTCGAGCGCATGCTCTTGGCAAGTTCTCTGACCTTCTGGCGGCTGTAGCTAAATCTGGCGCCATGCTGAATTACTTGGATCAAAGCACAAGCCGCGCAGATAGCGGTCGGGTGCCGAATGAGAACTATGCGCGCGAACTCATGGAGTTGCATACCGTTGGAGTGAACGGCGGCTACAGCGAAGCAGATGTGGTTGCCGTGTCGTATCTGTTCTCGGGTTGGACACTGACCGATAAGTGGAGCGGAACCTTTGCCTTTAACTCCGCCCGCCATGCGCTCGGGCCATTTGCCTCGGGATCTACAACTGTCTTGGGCTGGACACGAGGATCGCTGACGGGGCAGGCCGCTGGTGAATCCTTCCTGAACCACCTGGCACGTCATCGCGTTACTGCTCAGCGGCTAGCTCACAAGCTTTGCGTTCGCTTTATCGGCGAACATATTGGGCTGAATGATCGCGTGGTTCTAGCCGCTCGTGATGCCTACCTGGCACAGGACACTGCAATTGCTCCCACGTTGCGCACCATCTTTACCTCGGAAGAGTTTGCTCGCTCCGCCGATGCAAAGATTCGCCGACCGCTCGAACTGCTTGCAGCGGGTCTCCGAGCAACATGCGATGCCCCGTTCAATCGGCAGACAGCAGAGGACACCAAGTGGAACTTCCAAGGCATTCTCACAGCGCTCAGCGCAATGCCACACCACTGGCCAACCCCCGATGGTTACCCAGACAAAGATGCAGCCTGGGTCAGCGTTGGCTCGATGATTAGCCGTTGGAATCTTGCGACGTACCTAGGTAACGGAAACATTCCGGGCTTTGTCCGGGACTGGAACACCCTTCCCGCATGGGTGGCCGGACCTGCGGGTGGCTCAACGACTGGATCAACAGTGGGCGAGTGGCTTGACGCTGCAGCGCAGCGACTTGGCGTTCCCCTAGACGCTGCAGGCAAGCAGCGGATGCTGGTCTCTGTTAGTCGGGTTGCGTCCACACCAATCACGGCAAACGGCAATCGCTGGGTCGCACCCAAATTGCTCGGCCAACTCATGCAACAACCACAGTTCCAGACAGCCTGAGGCGACAAACATGACACACCAAACACTCACCCCAACAGAACCCGCCATGAAAGGGCTCACCCGGCGCAGGTTCCTTCGCAACTCCGGTATTGCCGTAGCCGCTGCTGGATCTGCCTCGCTCCTGAACACTCAGCTAGCGGGAGCAACAGGTTCGTTCACCTCTGCAGCCACTGGTTCGGGAAACACGCTGCTCGTGATTTTCTGTCGTGGAGGAATGGACGGACTCTCACTCCTAGCTCCCGTGGCAACCCCCGAGTACTACTCGCTACGGCCCTCGATTGCGGTTCCGCAACAAAGCGCTCTGGCATTAGGTGGCGCTCACGCCAACTCTGAGTTCGCCCTGCACCCTGCAGCGGTTCGGCTTTCGGGCATGTACAACCAGGGCAGTTTGGCGGTGGTGAACTCCACCGGGGTCATAAACTCCACACGGTCGCATTTCGATGCGCAGTCCTTCCTCGAAGGCGGTGTCGTGAACTCCAACATGTCACCCACGGGCTGGGCCGGGCGCTGGATGAACGCCACTGCGAGCGCGTCAGATCACCCTCTTCGCTGCGTGGCAATCGGTGGGGGACTACCCGCTTCGCTTCGTGGCGGAACAGCAGTTGCTGCATCCGGGTTTGGTTCGCTCTCCTTGCTGCCTTGGGGCCCGTCAGTCGAGACTGTCACTGCAAGCACAACCGATCTGTATCACCGTGCAGGTGTGCACTCTGCGCTGTCGCCATGGGCTGATCCAACACTCGGAACAATTTCTCAGATCTCCACTTTGGGAGCCCCTGAGCGTCCGGCTTCTTTTCCTGACACCGAGATTTCCCGCAACCTGTGGCCGATCGCACGCCTGCTGCAAGCTGGCTTCCCGATGGAAGTTGCGCATGCGGACATGCATGACTGGGATACCCACGATGCAATGGGAGCGGCGTCAACGACCACGGCGCGCATGTACACCCAAGTGAGCGAACTCGATACTGCCATTGGTGCGTTCTTCGATTACCTCGGAACAGCAGCATCAAAGGTGACCGTTGCTGTGGTCAGCGAATTCGGCAGACGCGCCTATGAGAATTCCTCGGGCGGATGCGATCACGGTCGAGCCTTTCCCATGATGGTCATCGGCGGGGGAGTCACAGGCGGTGTCTACGGAGACTTCCAGGGTTTGAGTGAACAAGGCCTTGATCAGGGTGATGTCCGTGTAAACACCGATTACCGAACAGTGTTATCCGAGTTGCTCTCGCGGCGCCTCGGTGCGAGCAGCGATGTCCTGAACGCTACGTTCCCAAGCTTCTCGCCAACCGCTGGTTGGGTTGGGGTGGTTTCCCCTTAGGGGTTCCTTGCCTCTACTGCCAAACCTCTACTGCCTGAGTTCTCCGCAAGAATGAGGACTTCAACTTGGAGGTCCTATGGCAGTGAAACTCTACCCAGAGGTTGCAGACCGTCGTCGAGAGCGAATCGCCCGAGATGTTGCGGTGGTGCTGATGTTGTTGTTTCTTGTCTGGATGGGCCGTTCGGTGTATCAACGCATCGACAGCATCACTGTCCTTGCGACTGGCGTGAGCAGCGCAGGGGAGTCCGTGCAAACTGGCTTTGGGGCCGTTGCTGGCGCTGTTGAATCAGTACCCGTGATTGGCGACAACCTTGCGAGTGCGCTGCAAAGCTCAGGCGAAGCAACCGGCGGAAACGTTGCAGACCTAGGCGCTCAGGGGGCCGAGGCAATTCATCGCACAGCACTCCTGATTGGGCTGCTGACCTTTTTGATTCCGGCGATTCTTCTGGTTGGCCTGACCCTGCCTGACCGGGTGCGAGGGATTCGCCAGATGAGTCTTGCCGGACAGTTCCTAGAAGGGGAGCGAAGCCCCGAACGAGACCGCATCCTTGCAATGCGAGCAGTATTCAATCTGGATGTTGATCACCTGCTTGAGTACAGCGCAGACCCCGTTGGCGACCTGATCGCCGGGCGCCATGACCACCTCATCGAGGCGCTGTTCGCAGATGCTGGATTGGCCACCCCAACCCGATAGGTGTTGCCCCAAGTGATGGGCCTAGTTGTGGTCCTAGTGAGAGTCCAAGTTGTAGCCGTGCGGGTCGAAGGGTAGGGACTCATACCAGCGAACAAAGTGCCCAGCCGAGAACCTGCCGTTGTTGCCGTCAACAGTAAAGTCGGGGCATCGGGCAGTGAGTTCTTCGAGCACCACGCGACCCATGAGACGAGCTGCTGCCGCACCGAGGCAATAGTGCGCTCCATGGCCAAAGGTAAGGATTGGGCCCGGCGGGCGAGTGACATCAAGGTCGGCAGCAGTGGGTCCAAACTGCCGTGGATCCCGGTTCGCCGAGGCATACAGAAGCAGAACTTTGGTGTCTGCGGGGATCACCTTCTCGTGCAGTTCAATATCACGAGTAGTAGTGCGAGCAAGGCCCTGCACGGGGCTGCTCAGGCGCAGCAACTCGGTGACTGCATTGGGAATCAGGTCGGGCTGATCGACGAGAAGTCTCCACTGCTCGCGATGCTGCGAAAGTAACTCAAGGCCGACGCTGAGCATCCCCGTTGAGGTGTCGTTTCCGCCAGTCATCATGGTGAATGCAAACCCAAGGATTCTCATGGGGTCGACTGCGGCACCGTCCCCGGCCTGCACCAACTCAGAGATGACATCCTCGCCAGGTGACACTCGCCGAGTCTCTACAAGCGCCGTGAAATATTCGATCACTTGAGCGACCGTTTCCATGGCATCAAAAATATTTCCTGTAGCGCTAGCGCCGACGATCTGCTCTACCCAGCCGTCAAAGCTGCTTCGGTCCTCGACGGGAACTCCCAAATAGTGTCCAACAACCATGGTGGGCAGAGGCTTAAGCAGTTCAGCCACAATGTCCCGGTTGCCCCCGCCCCCGCCTCTGCCCCCGCCGTTCGCGCCGTCGCCGCTGCTAGCGCAGAGCGCCTGAATGCGTGAGATCACAAACTCACGTACCTCTGGCTCAATGCTCGTTACTTGCCGAGGAGTGAAACCGCGAGCGACTAGGCGTCGAAACTCGGTGTGATCAGGTGGATCCAGAAATACCATGGGGGCGATTTCATCAAGGCCCACGGATGCAAGGTCATCGTAGGTAAAGGTCAGGCCTTGAGCGGATGAGAATGTCTCGGTGTCTCGGGCAGCCTCAATGACATCGGCGTGGCGCGAGAGCACCCAGTAGTTCCCGTCCACCACATGATGCGCCGGGTCGGTATCGCGCAGGTCGGCATACATCGAGAACGGGTCGCGCCACCCCTCAGCAGAGCGCGGTACAAAGCTCGTCATCGGAATGCCACCAATCCTGTCTGGTGGCAGGGCATCGCTAGGTCACCGGGCTTAGATTTCACTGAGCGTTCCTTTGCTGCACTGCAGACGCAGGTCGATCCCCGAAATGTTCGGGGCCTCGTGCGTGATCATGATGGTGGTCCGGCCCGAGCGCCATCTCAGAATCCCTCGGAGCACGCCTAGTTGCATCTCCTCATCGAGGTGCTCGGTGGCCTCATCCAGAATCAAAATTGGAGCCTCAGTCAGCAGTGCCCTTGCAATCATGACTCGTTGACGCTCGCCACCACTGAGTCGATTGCCGTTCTCGCCTGCTCGCTCCTCGAGTCCTGCTGGGAGGGCTCGCACCCAGTCGCCTAGACAAACTGCATCGCAAGCTTCGAACAAGCGCTCGTCATCTGCTCGAGAATCACCGAGCAGCAGATTGTCTCGCAGTGTCGTGTCGAACAAGTGGTCATGCTGTGCAACGAGTGCAACCACGGAGCGCGCCTCGTCGAGGCCAAGGCGGTTGAGTTCGTATCCATTGAGTTGGATTGACCCCTGCGAGTACTCCCAGAACCGCAGCAACAGGTTGCTCAGCGTTGATTTTCCAGATCCGCTTGGCCCCGTGATGACTGCAAAGCTGCCCGCCGGAATCTGCACAGTTGCGTTCTGCAGGACGAGCGGTTCACCCTCTGCATAACGAAAGCTCAGGTCGGTCACGGTGAGATCAGCCACAGTCAGAGCCGAAGATGTGTTGTCCTGCAAAGTGAGTTTGGCAGATTCTGAGGGCTCGGCCACCGAAGCAGGCGTATCGACAAGCTCAACAAGTCGAGTTGCAGCTGCACGGCTTCTACCTAGGTGTTCATAGGCTGCGCTGAGCGGGCCGACAGCCTCAAAAGTTGCAATGGCAATCAGCGGCAAGATTGCTAGATACACACCGTCGAGCGACCCGTCGCTCACCAGTGAGACCCCAAACCCAAGCACAGTCAAAGCAGCAAGACCCACGAGTAATGCAGTCAGGCCAGCCGCGATTCCGCGGGCTTGCGCAAGTTGTTTGCGCGCCGGCTGTTGCGCTGCGGTGATGTGCTCGGCTCGACCCAGTAGAAGGTCCTCTCGGCCAAAGGCAACCAGGTCTGCGATACCCGTTATGCCCTCTACGAGAGTCGCATTTAGGTTGGCTTGCTCCTGTAGCAGGCTGCTCGAGGAACTGCGGGTGAGACCATGCATAGCAAGCGGGATGGCAATGCCACAGAGGCAAACAAAGACGAAGAGTGCAATGCCCAACCACGGGCTAAAGCCTGCTAGCAGAATGCAGCCCAGACCGACTGCAAGCGCTGCGGCAACTGGCGGAACGAGCACCCGCAAGTACAGGTCCTGGAGCGTGTCGATGTCGGCAATAATCCTGGTGAGTAGGTCACCGCTTTGATGCTGCATCAGCACTGCTGGTGCAAGGGGTTCAATTCCGCGGAAGAACCACATGCGAATGCGGGTCAGGATCCTAAAGGTGCCTAGGTGGCCCACATAGCGCTCGGCGTAACGAGATACGGCGCGAGTCATGGCAAAGACGCGTACGCCCAGAATGGTGAGAGCAAGCGTGATTGTTGTGTCGACCAGAGCCGACTTTGAGATAAGAAACGCGGACATGGCAAGCAAACCAATGCCAGCACCCAAGGTGACAAAGCTGAGCAGCGCTGTTATGGCGACCCACCACCGGTAGCCCCCGACAGCGTGGATCACTCGACGCGTGCTGCTCACTGCTGCCCCTGGATTACTCGGCCACCATCAAGGGTGATGACCCGCTGAGCGGAGGCAATGGTTGCTGCCCGGTGCGCAATGACGACAGCCGTTCGATCCTGCATCAGGGCGGACATTGCGGCAACAACTTGAGCCTCGGTGTCTTCATCAAGGTGAGCAGTGAACTCGTCAAGCAGGACGACTGGCGTGTCCATGATTGCAGCCCGAGCAATGGCAAGGCGCTGGCGCTGGCCACCACTCAGGCGCAGTCCGTTTTCGCCAAGGAGTGTGTTGAACCCATCGGGCAATGCCTCAATAAACCCCTGAGCCGAGGCGACGCGAGCCGCCTCATGTACCTGCTCAATTGAGGCATCTGGTCTGCCTAAGGCAATGTTCTGTGCGACGGTGCCGGCAAAGAAGGCGGGCTGTTGCGGTACCCACGAGATGATCCGCCGCCAGTCACTTGGCGGCAGGTTCTGAGCAGGCTGGCCATTGATCAGAATCTGACCCTGGTCAGGCTGCATGAACTGCATGAGCAGTTTTGCCAGGGTGGACTTGCCCGCACCACTCGGACCAATCAGCGCAACCGTCTGACCTTGTTCAATGACAAAGCTCACCTGTTCGAGCGCAGGCGAGTCCGACCCAGCGTAAGTAAATCCAACGGTATTCAATTCAAGAGTGCTCAATTCAAGACTGCTGAATCCAAGACTGCTGAATCCATGGCCCTCTGTTGTGACCGATCGTGTCTGGGGCGGCAAGGCATTGAGTTCCGTGATTCGCTCTAAGGCAGCGTTGCCCTCTTGGCCCGCGTGGTACTCAATTGCAAGGCGCCGAAGAGGAGCAAAGAACTCCGGAGTCAGCATGAGTACGGCTAGGGCCAGATCAAACGACAGGTCACCGCGAATCAATCGAAAGCTGATTTGTACGGCTACGAGCGCAGTCGCCGCAGTCGCCGCCCATTCCATCATGAGCGAAGTCTGAAATGCCGTGCGGAGCACATCCATAGTGGCCTCGCCGTAGCGACGACTCACCTGCTCCACCATCTCGGCGCCCTCTTCTGCGCGGCCAAAGGCTTTTAGCGTGGCGAGCCCCTGAATCATGTCCAGGTAAAAAGAGCTCAGCCACCCCAACTCTTCAAAGCGTCGCTGCGTCAACGACCTTGTGCGACTGCCGATAACTGCGAGCAACAGAATCAGCATTGGTCCCGTGAACAGCAAAATCAGGGTGGTCCAAGGGTCGAGAATTCCAATAGTTACAAAGACCCCAGCAGGCACGATGACTGCGAGCGCAGCCGAGGGAAGAAACCGGCTCAAATAGGCGTCGAGAGAATCAACCCCCTGGCCAAGCGTTGATGTCAGTTCAGCAGTGCGCTCTGCGCTCAGGCCGGCAGGGCCCACAGCAATGAGATGGGCCAAGGAGTCCGAGCGAACCTTGCGGCGAAGTAGGCCGCTTGCATGTTGTGAGCTGTTCTCAGCTAGCCAGATACACAGTGCTCGCAGCAGAAGCAAAGCGGCCATCAGGAGAAGCGTTGGCAGTACCCCCGAAAGTGTTTGCGCCTTGATGAACCCGTCGTTGATCACGCCGGCCAGCAGAATCGTCCACGCCACCAGAATCCCCGCAGCGAACAAACCCAACAGGATTGAAATGCCAACCCATTTTCGAACTTGCGGATGCTCAGCGAGCAGGGAGCGTGGCCACATGAGTATGAACGTAACTGCCCATCACCGAAACGGCGATTAGTAGCTCTCTTCGTCCAGTCGGACTTTGCCTCGGAAGAAGAAATAGACGCCTGCGGTATAGAGGAACACAAAAGGAAGCCCAATGACTGCGATCACCAGCATCACCGTAAGAGTCTCGCTAGCGCTCGCAGCATTGGTGACGGTCAGGTCGTAGGCCGAGTTCGTAGAGGAGGGGATCAAGACGGGATACATGCCCGCAGCTACCGTCGCAATCAGCAAGGCAATCATGAATGCCGAGGCAACAAACCCGCTCAGGTACTGCTTCTTTAAGACGAACCTCCAGCCAGCAAGCACCGCGAGCAAACCCAACAGCGGGAAGATTCCAATCCACAGGCGATCTAGATAATTGGTGGTGATTGCCTCGTCAAGCAGCAGCGTCCAGACCATCAGCACAGTCATCAGGGCGAAAAACACGGCCATCAGCTTGGGGATCAGGTTTGTGACTCTTCCAAGAAGGTCGCCCTCAACTTTTTGCGTCAGAAACATCGCGCCATGCAGGCTCAACATGGCTACGGCAGTCGCCCCGACTGCAAGGGCGTAGGGATTCAGCAAGTCCACCAGGTTGACATCCATATTGCCGGCTTGATCCAGCGGTACACCTTGGATCACGTTGCCAAGGGCCACACCGAGCAGCAGGGTGATTCCCAACGAGGAAGAAAAGAAGATCCAGTCCCACATGGATCGCCAGCGGGCACCGTCTCGCTTGGAGCGGAACTCGATTGCGACGGTTCGCAGAATGAGCACGAATAGCACCAGCATCATGGCAGTGTAAAAACCCGAGAAGAGCGAGGCGTAGACCAAAGGGAAGGCGGCGAACAAAGCCCCACCTCCAAGCACCAGCCAGACCTCGTTGCCATCCCAGACTGGGCCAATTGAGTTCAGCAGGATTCGCTTCTCTGTGTCGTTGCGACCCAAGAAGGGGGACAACATGCCGACCCCTAGGTCGAATCCGTCAAGGACGACATATCCAGCGATGATGGCCATATACAGAACAAACCAAGTGGTGTTGAGCCACATAATCAGTCTCCTCTGCTTGAAACACGCGAGCGGTGACGGAAGATTTCGCCGAAGGAGTCGGGAAGCGATTCGCTTGCCCCTTCTTCCTCTGGCTCAGGCGGCCCCTGTTGGATCATCCGGTTTAACAAACTGATGAACATGGCGAACACAATCGCGTAGAGCACGACAAACATGCCGATCGAGAAGGCAACTTGGCTGAACGTGACGTTGGGCGATTCGGCACCGGCAGTCTTGAGCACTTGCCAAACAACCCACGGTTGACGTCCGAACTCGGCAGTCCACCATCCGGACAGGGTTGCAATCTCCGTCAGCACGATGGATGAGACAAGAATCCACAGCATCCATCGCTGATCCCAGAGCTTTCGCTTCCAGATCCACAGGATGCAGGCAAGTCCGCCGATGGCAATAAAGAGCATGCCTAGATCGATCATCAAGTGATACACCTGAAAGACCAAACTGGCATTTGCCCATTCGTCCTTCGGGAAGGCTTCTAGTCCCGTGACCTCGGCCTGCGGATCTTGGTAGCTCAAAAAGCTCAGCAGACACGGAATTGAAATTCCCGTAGTTGTCTCGTTATCGGGGTCAGTCCACCCGATGATGTACATGGGTGCGCAGGTAGTGGACTCGTAGAGACCCTCCATGGCTGCGAGTTTCTCTGGCTGTTGATTCGTAACCTCAATAGCTTGGTTGGCTCCAAAGAGAACAACCTGCAGAACTGCGAGGACTGTAAAGATGGGCAGGGCCACACGAATCATTGTTTTTGCTAGCTCAACGTGACGCTTCTTGAGCAGGTAATACGCAGCGACACTAATGACGAGCGAAGTCCCTACCATCCAACATGCCGCTATGAGGTGCAGAATCCTCGGGCCGAAGGAGGGGGTAAAGACCACCTCGCGAAAGCTGGTCATAAACGCTTGATCGCCATAGCCGACGTCTTTGATCTCGTAGCCCTGAGGGGTTTGCATCCACGAGTTGGCCATCACAATCCAGGTAGCACTTAACGTCGCGCCAGCTACCACCATGGTGGTAGCAAACAGCCACATTTTGTTGCCTAATTTGGAGCCACCAAAGAGCATGAGCCCCAAAAATCCGCCCTCAAGCATGAAGGCAAA
>CAMDAT010000072.1 GCA_945888825.1 Bifidobacterium breve
GTGACTCCTTGGCCAGCGGCCCATTGCCACGTCACTGAGATCAACCAACGTTCGAAGAGTCAACGAAGGCCGCTTTGCCGTGGGTGAGATTCCCACAACTTGTTTTGGTACCCGCAAGCGCAGCGCCATGGGGTCGATTCCGAACTTCAACGGCGGCTCTAGCAGCGCGTATTCACCGTCGACCCCAGCTGCAATGGACTCCGAGGAATTCAGGTCGAAGTTCGCCGCCTCCCACCGCAAGAGCGGAGGTGTCGTTACCGAGTCAGGTTGCACCAGGGCAACGATGCCTAACAGCCCATCACTCATTGAGGCTCGTCCCCCCAAGCTGAGCGGGCCAAAGTCGTAGGTGTTGTTCGACACATGAATCACCACAGCAGACTCGTGCGCGGCTTCATCGCCGTCGACAAACTGAAGATCGAGCGCCTCTGCATCGGGCCCAACCAGATCCGGGATGCGGCTCATGGTGGTACCCAACTTGTTGGCTCGATATTCCGAAGAGGCCACGATTTGCCCGTAGGCACCTACCGAGACGTTATTGAGAAAGAGCCGGTCGTTCACTCTTCCAACGTCAACTCTTCGCTCAGATGCTGCGCCAAATGCATCAAGGCCTGAGCGCAGATCGGAGCGGTTCAAGCCAAGGTCCATCGCGAAGTGGTTTCGTGTTCCGGCCGGGATGCAGACAAATGGCAGGTCGTGCTCCATTGCAACTTCGGCCACGACTGCCAAGCTTCCGTCCCCTCCGGCCATGCCAATGCAGTCAGCTCCCGCTGCAACGGCGTCTTGGGCAAGCTGCGCTAGGTCACCACCCTCGCCAAGGACTCGCACCGTGATTCCTATCTGCTTTGCTTTGGCCTCGAGCCCCGACTTTTGGGCTGCACCACCACCAGATCGGTTATTAATAATCAAAACGGGATGATGCGCCCGATTGACAACATGCTGATCACTAGGAATGTGTGACCATGACAAAGCCAGGGAACTGAAGATATTGGTCGCAATGACCGCAAGAGCAATGGCGAACAGAATCCGCAGATCGAATCTTGCCCATGCCAACGCAACAATCAATGCGGCGATCATGAGCAGGAGAAGGACTCCGCTTATCAAACGCTTACTACCGCGACGAGTAATCGTGCGCCAGGCCAGCCAGACAATCAACACCACTGGCAGGAGCGCAACGATGAACTCGGGAAACTCCTTTGAAATTCCAACCAGAAGTAAAGCCCCAGCAACGGCGGCACATGCCAAGGCCAAAACTGCTGACAGACGATGCTGCGCGCGCACTTTGTCGGGACCCTCTGCCTGAGCATCATGGTGCACTGGCGAGGTCACGGATTTTCTTTCAGACGTCGAGCACCATCGACATGATCAGCGTGTTGAAGCCGAAAGCGAGTGCCAGAACCACGGTGATCCGGTCAAGGTTCTTTTCCATGACGGTTGAGCCCGCAGCCGATGCTCCGAGGCCACCACCGAACATGTCAGAAAGCCCACCACCACGGCCACTATGGATGAGCACTAAGAAGATCAGCCCAATTCCAAGGCCGAACTGAAGTATCCACAAGATGACGGTGATGATTTCCACGACCGACATGCTAACCCAAGGTTCACCCCGAGTTGAATCCTGCGCACAAAATTCGGCGGGATCAGGTCAGACCGACGCTGACTCAGACGGGCTGAGGCGCGCTCAGCCGGCTTTAGTGGTTGCGGTACTGCACAATCGCAGCAAACTCGTCGGCTTCTAAGCTGGCTCCGCCAACGAGTGCACCGTCAATATCGGGCTGCGCCATGAGCTCAGCAATGTTGCCGGGCTTGACCGAGCCACCGTACTGAATCCGAACTGCCTCAGCTTGCTCTGCGCCACACGCTTCGGCCACTACGCCTCGGATGAAGGCGCACATATTCTGTGCATCCTCAGAGGTTGCCGTGCGGCCCGTACCAATCGCCCAGATGGGCTCATAGGCAATCACCATCGATGCGACATGAGCCTTGGTGACCCCGGCCAAGCCAGCAAGAATCTGCCCCTCCACCTTGGCCTCGGCCCGTCCCGCCTCACGCTCCTCGAGCGTTTCGCCACAGCACAGGATTGGAGTCATCTCGTTCCCCAGGACGGCCTTGACCTTCTTGTTTACGTCTTCGTCGGTCTCGCCAAAGATCTCTCGGCGCTCCGAATGCCCGACGATCACATGCGTCACGTTCAGCTTGGCCAGCATTGGTGCCGAGACTTCACCGGTGAACGCACCCTTCTGCTCGAAGTAGCAGTTCTGCGCGCCTATCAGAATCTTCATCTTGTCTGACTCGATCACCGTTTGGATTGAGCGGATATCGGTGAAGGGTGGGTGTACCGACACATCCACATTCTCGTGGTCGTCGACATCTAGGCGGTAGTGCAGCTTTTGCACACACTGAATCGCCTCGAAGTGGTTGTGGTTCATCTTCCAGTTGCCGCTGATGATGGGTTTGCGTGGGGTTGCCATATCGCTACCTCTTCGGTTGGTGATGCTGGGTATTGGTCAGCCTGCGTTTGAGGCTAGGCGAAGTGCAGCGAGGCCCGGCAAGTCACCCTGCTCAATGAGCTCAAGTGACGCTCCCCCACCTGTAGAAATGTGCGAGACCTGATCGGCTAGGCCGAACTGTGCAACTGCTGCTGCTGAGTCGCCACCACCGATGACCGAAAAGGCTGAGCTCTCGGCCACTGAAATTGCAACGGAGCGTGTGCCCGCTTCAAAGCGAGGGTCTTCGAACACACCCATTGGCCCGTTCCACAGCACGGTTCGGGCTTCGGCGATGATGTCGCCAAATTCGGCTGCAGCACCGGGGCCGATATCTAGCCCCATCCAGCCTTCGGGTAGGGCGCGGCCAAAGTTGCGAACTTCGCCACCCGCAGAGGGGTCGCCGATTTTTCCGCCGGGGCCAAGTCCAACAACATCGCTTGGCAGGTGCAGACGGTCTCCGTGTTGCTCAAGCAGCTGAGCGCAGGTCTCAATCTGATCGGGCTCGCACAGTGAGTTGCCGATGGAGTTACCCATCGCCGCGAAGAAGGTGAAGCACATGCCTCCACCGATGATGATGGAATCGGCAATCTCGAGCAGAGCTGTCAGCACACCTAATTTGTCAGAGACTTTTGACCCGCCGGTGATGGCTACAAATGGGTGAGAGGGATTTTCGCGCAGACCAAGCAAGATATCGACCTCTTTGGCCAACAAGCGCCCAGCCGCAGAAGGGAGCTTGGTTGGCGGCCCAACGATTGATGCGTGTGAGCGATGCGATGCCCCGAAAGCGTCATTCACATAGAGGTCGTGGCCGGCAATGAGCGAGTCCACAAACGCAGGGTCGTTCGAAGTCTCGCCAGGATTGAACCGCAGGTTCTCGAGCAGTTCCACGCCTGGAGCGAGCTCAGACAGACGTTGACGAACGGGTTCTACTGAATACTGCGGGTCGGGTTCGCCCTTCGGTCGACCCAAGTGTGTGCACGCAGTCACCTTTGCGCCGTGCTCGACGAGCCAGTTTATGGTCGGGAGTGCGGCTGTGATCCGAAGGTCATCGGTGATGACACCATCTTTCAGCGGCACGTTGAAATCGGCCCGCAACAGCACGGACTTGCCCGAGACATCGCCCAAGTCTTCAAGTTCGGGAACCCCAAATTTCACAACATCTCCTCAGCAATTCGGTGTAGTCAACTTCTGTCATGCGAGGGACCCTCCATAGGGGGTCCCTCGCAAGACAAAGCGGGTTTTGGGGATCAGTGGTTGGCTGCGCCTACGATTTTGGCCAAGTCAACCAGGCGGTTGGAGTAGCCCGTCTCGTTGTCGTACCAAGAGAACACCTTGACCATGTTGCCAATTGCCATGGTCAGACCAGAGTCGAAGACGCTTGAGTAGGTGGAGCCGACAATGTCGGAACTCACCAGTGGCTCCTCGGAGTACTCAAGGATTCCCTTGAGGCGACCCTCGGATGCGGCAGCGGCAAACACTGCGTTGATCTCTTCAACAGTCACATCACGGCCAAGGATTCCAACGAAGTCGGTGATAGAACCCGTTGGGATCGGCACACGAAGCGAGGTTCCGTCGAGCTTGCCCTTCATGGATTCCAGCACCAATCCAGTGGCGCGGGCAGCGCCTGTTGAGGTTGGGATGATGTTGATTGCCGCAGCCCGAGCACGTCGCAAATCGGAGTGAGGCCCATCAACAAGAACCTGATCGCCGGTATATGCATGCGTGGTGGTCATCAGACCCTTCTGCACACCGAAGGCGTCATCAAGGACCTTGATCATGGGTACGAAACAGTTCGTTGTACAGGATGCGTTCGAGACGATGAAGTCCTTCGACGGATCGAAGGTGTCATCGTTCACGCCCACAACAAAGGTTGCGTCTGCGCCGTTGGCCGGAGCCGAAACAATGACTCGCGGTGCGCCTGCTTGAAGATGCGCAGCAGCCTTGTCGCGATCGGTGAAGAAGCCAGTGGACTCAATGACCACGTCGACTCCGAGGTCACCCCACGGAATCTCTGCTGGGTCACGGTGTGAGACAACCTTCAGCAGGTCACCGTCAACGTCAATGCCGTCATCGGTCACGCTGATCTTGCCTGGGAACGTTCCCGCCACTGAGTCGCGCTTGAGCAGGTGAGCAAGCGTGGGCAGCGAGCCCAAATCGTTCACTGCAACAAAATCAATATCGGCTCCCTGTGCAGTTGCTGCACGAAAGAAGTTTCGCCCGATACGGCCAAAGCCATTGATGCCAACACGAATCGTCATAGCCATCCCTTGTGTACGTAGGTTGAAAAGTCTGAACATCTTCGCACAGCGGCCAACCCTTCACGACCAGCGGCCGACCAAGCAAGCAATCGGCCTTTACAAAGCAGTTGGTAACACGACCCCGGTGCTGGCGTGGGCGAGCAACTCGGCTAGCGCCGCACCGAGCAAGGCGGGGTCATGCGCCGTAGCTGACTGCGCCGCAAGCAGGCCTGGGACTGCCCGAGTTGAAACGAGTTCCCCAAGTTCTGCGGGGACGGCATCGGCGGTCGCGATACCGGCAGAGTCCGAGTCGTAGAGCACCACGTCTGGCGTTAGTCCATGCCGTTGCACAGCACGAACATGATCGACAACGGAGTAACCCACTGTCTCAGGCACCTGAGGGTTGAGGTTGCAGACATACACGAACTGCCCCGTAGCAGCCGCAAGCGCATCGGCAATTCCACTCACCGCAGTAGCCGCGAGCACGCTCGTATATAACGAGCCGGGTCCTAACAAGATCTGATCCGCATCAAGGATTGCTTGGACGGCCTCGGGACAGGCCGTTGCGTCATGTGGCGACAAACTCACAGACGAGACGTCACTCTGTGAGCCACCTGCTTGCTCACCATGCACCACGTCACCCGAGCGAATCGCTGCACGCAAGGTGACAGCCTGACGCGTTGCTGGCAATACACGGCCCACAGCACCGAGCAGCTCCCCCACTTGATCCAAAGCCGCAACCAAGTCACCCTCGGTATCTTCAAGCGCCACGATCAGCAGGTTGCCAAACGCGTGGCCATCTAACTCACCTGCGGCAAAGCGATAGTCCATTGCCCGAGCCAAGACCGAGGACTCAGCAGCCAGCGCAACCAAACATGTTCGCAAGTCACCCGGGGCAGGGCGATCGACTGCAGCGCGCAAACGGCCAGTAGAACCTCCATCGTCGGCAACCGTAACCACTGCGGTGATTCCGGCTGCATAGGTCCGCGTGGCGCGCAGCGTTGCGGCAAGTCCGTGACCACCGCCGATGGCTACGACCTTGGGGCCATGCTCCGGGGCACGGCCATGAAGCGGGTTGACCGGGTTCCAACTCATTTGGCCACATCACGATGACGAACTTGTGGAGTCATTCCTTGCTCTAGTAGCCAAGCAGCAGTTCGCTCGGCAATAGCAACTGAACGATGACGACCGCCAGTGCAGCCGAACGCAACAGTCAGCACCGAACGTCCCTCGTTGACAAAGGCCGGCAGTAGAAAGTCCAGTAGCGCAGTCATGCGGTCCATGAACTGCTCCGTGAGTTCAAAGGAACCCACATAGTCCTGGATCTCGGGAGTAAGCCCCGTCAGAGGCCTCAATTCCTCTACCCAGTGAGGGTTTGGAAGAAAGCGGCAGTCCAGAACCAGGTCAACATCTGGCGGCACGCCGTGCTTATAACCAAACGACATAATCGTGACTTGCGTGGAGTCTCGATCTCCGGCTTCACCAAAGATTTCAACCACCCTGCGTCGAAGATCATGCACGTTCATCTCGGAGGTATCGATGACAATGTCGGCGGACTCTCGCACTGGTTCGAGTCGCGTGCGTTCTTGATCGATTGCATTCACAACCGACCCCAAGTCTCCCAACATCGGGTGACGACGCTTGGTATCGCCGTACCTGCGCACCAGTACTGGCGTTGCGGCATCTAAGAACACCGTGGTCACCTTTGCACCAGATGCTCGCAACTCATCGAGCGCAGGAGCGACTCCGTCAACATTTCCGTCTGAACCCACAATCAAGCCGACCGGCGTGGGCGACTCAGACTTAAATCGCGCCAACTCGCCAACCTTTGGAATGAGTTCGCTTGGCAGGTTGTCGATGACAAACCAGCCAAGATCCTCGAGCGTGTTCCCCACCTGGGTGCGACCTGCACCAGACAACCCCGTGACGATCACAAAATCCATCATTCCCCCACTTTAACGGCCGAATCTGAAAGACTCGCGCTGCTGCAGGCCGATGGGCTGTAGTGGTGAGCAATATTAATTCTGCTAATTGCATCCAAATTTTGCTCACAGACCGAAATACACGAGTACACCCCCAACCTAAGGAGATATAGATGCGGAACAAGTTCATGATCGGATCACTGGCATTGGTAATGGGCTTCGGTCTCGTTGCGGGCGCATGCTCGAGCGACTCTGAGTCAGAATCAACCACCACCGAAGCTGAGACGACCGAAACCACCATGGCTGATGACATGGCAGGCGACGAGAACATCGTAGAGATTGCCGTTGGCAACCCTGACTTCACCACCTTGGTTGAGCTTGTGACTGCTGCCGGACTTGCTGAGACCCTTTCAGGTGACGGCCCGTTCACCGTGTTCGCACCAGTGAACGCAGCATTTGCAGAGGTTCCAGCAGAAACGTTGACTGCGCTTGCAGCCGACCCAACTGGCGCACTGACCGACGTACTCAAGTTGCACGTGATTGCTGGAGAAGTTGATTCAGCTGCAGCAACCGAAGCTGTCGGCACCTGCGTTGAGACCCTTGGTGGCAAGGTGCTCATTGGCCAAGAAGGCGACAACTTGACCTTCGGTGGAGCAATCATCACCGACGTTGACATCACTGGTTCAAACGGAATCATCCACGTCATTGACGGAGTGGTCACCGCTGCCTCCGCAGATTGCCCAATGTGATCTGAATTACCTTGAACCGGAGCGAGAAATCGCTCTGGGGAATTTCTGGAACGGGACGGCGCCTAGCGTCGTCCCGTTCTTGGTTTTGGAGCCTGCTCAGGGACAGATCTAGAGCTTGAGGAACTTCAGAAACATCAGTCGCGGGATCGAAGAGGCCGCCGCATACTCATCAGCTCGTGCCATGAATCCCGCCGCAGGAGCGGGTTCTTCCATCCGCTCCAAGCGAAAGCCAGCCTCGATAGCGGCATTGATATAGCGGCTCAAGGGCCGATGATAAAAACGAATGAACACACCTTGCTCAACCTCTTCCATCGTGTTGGCCTCGGACAGATACGGCCCGACACGCCAGTACTGCTCAGGCGGGTCTAGAACCTGGTCGTCGATCCAGCCGCTACCGGGGGTTTGCAGCAGCGGGTGATTCAGCAGCAACAAAAAGGTGCCGCCCGGTCGCATCACTCGTTCAAGTTCAGCGAGGGCTGGGTCAATGAGCGCAATGTGCTCAAACACCAGACACGCAACTGCTGCGTCAACACAAGCTGTGGCCAAGCCCACATCGGTGGCGCTGCCTTGGAAATATTCAGGGCCCCCGGCACGAGACCCAGCAAGTGCCACTTGGGTAAATGCTGGGTCAAGCCCAACGACCTGCAGACCTAGTTCGGCTGCGAGTCGGGCCACCTGTCCCTCGCCACATCCCATATCGAGCATGCGCCCGCTGCTCGGCAAATGCTGCTCAATCAACGGCAGAATCTGCTCGGTGTACTCGGGGTCAGCGCCGTTGGTGAACTCTCGCTGCCACCAGTCGGCGTGTTCTTCCCAAGGGTCTGTCATGGTGTGGATCTCAACTTCTCGTAGACGGCCTGAGCTACATCATGCGGTAGCCAAGTCAACGAGGTGAACTCCTGCAATTCGGCGGCCTTCACAGCCCGAATCCCGCCGAGCTCCTTGATGAGTCGCTCCTTGCGCTTGGGGCCGAGCCCTGCAATGCCGTCAAGAACCGAGGCAGTCATGCGTTTGTCGCGACGTTCGCGATGAAAGCTGATGGCGAATCGATGAGACTCATCACGGATTCGCTGCAACATGAACAGCGCCTCTGAGCCCCTCGGAATAGACACCGGCTGCGAGTTACCTGGCAGAAAAACCTCTTCGAACTGTTTCGCCAATGAGGCCACCGGAATCTCATCTGTCAGACCCAGTTGCTCAAGCACACGCACGGCAACACTGAGCTGTCCCTTGCCGCCATCCACCAGCAACAACTGCGGCGGGTACGCAAAGCGGCCGCGCTCTGCAATCGGAAGTTCTTTGTCGGCGACATAAGCAGCGAATCTTCTGGTGAGGACTTCTTCCATTGCCGCAAAGTCATCGTTCTGTGGCACATTCACTTTGAACCGCCGGTACTCGGATTTGCGAGGCAGGCCATCCTCGAGCACCACCATCGACCCAACATAATCAGTGCCCTGCAAGTGGCTCATGTCGTAACACTCAATACGCAGTGGAGCTACTGGCAGCGACAAGTACTGCTCAAGGTCATTGAGAGCTTTGGCCCTGCTGTTGTGATCCGCTGCCCGCTTGAGTCGGTGTCGCTGAAAAGCGTCGACTGCATTCTTCTTCACTGTTTCTGCGAGCTCGCGCTTGGTGCCGCGTTGCGGAATGCGAATCTCAACCCTGCTTCCACGCTGCGCTGTCAACCATTCCTCATATATGGAAGGGTCCTCGGGAATGGTCGGCACCAACACAGACTTTGGGTATCCAACAGCTGGGGGATCGCCGTAGACCTGCTCCAGCACGGCCGCCATGGTCTGAGCAGGATTCAAGTCCATGACTTTGTCGAGGATAAAGCCGAGGCGGCCCACCACTCTCCCCCGCCGCACAAAAAATATCTGCGCAGCAGCCTCGAGGTCATCCTCGTGAACCCCAATGATGTCGACATCTTCGGTGGTGTCGCCCACCATCTGTTGTCTCTCAACTGCTCGCCGTACAGCTGCGAGACGATCACGGGTGCGCGCTGCTTGCTCAAACTCCATCGCAGCGGCAGCAGTTGCCATTTCAGTTTCGAGCCGCTGCAGAACTGGCTCGACATCACCCTCTAGAAATTCCATGAACTCGGTGACGAGTCCGGAGTAGGCCTGCGGGGTGATCTCACCTACACAGGGACCAGCGCATTTCTCAATGTGAAACAACAAACACGGCTTACCAACACGCTGATGATGACGGAGCTTGTGATCAGAACAAGTCCTGATGGGAAAGGTCCGAAGCAGTTCGTCCAAGGTCTCACGAATTGCATAGGCATGCGCATATGGCCCGAAGTAGCGCGAACCCTTCTTTCGCATGCCACGAGTCACCGTTGCTCGCGGCCATTCATCGCCCAAGGTCACGGCCAAGAAGGGGTAGCTTTTGTCATCCACCAGGCGCACGTTGAACCGAGGGCGATGCTGCTTGATGAGCGAATACTCGAGCATGAGAGCCTCGACCTCATTGCGTACCTGGATCCACTCGACAGTCTCTGCGGTAGCCACCATCTGAGCAGTGCGAGGATGCATGCCACGAGGATTCTGGAAGTAATTCGAAAGCCGTTGACGCAGCGACTTGGCTTTGCCCACATAAATGATCCGACCCTGGGCATCTTTGAACTGATAGCTACCGGGGGTATCGGGAATCGTCCCCGGCTCTGGTCGGTCCATTGCTCGTACAGTACTGCTGTGTTGCGGAAACTACTGCAGCGCTGAGCAAACTATTGCAGCGCTCGGGAATCTGCTGCCTGATTAAGGAAACTGCTGCGCCCGCCGGCCCAGAACCGGGTAACATGTCTATGTCGGCCTGGTCTCCGGCACCATCACTTTTCGAGACCGACTTACCAGAGGCGTGGCGACCAGGCTGTCCCCACTGGATGATTCTCGAAAGTCTTCATCGTGTACGGGTGCAAATCAGTGCACATGGGAGGTCACCAGAATGCTCAGACTGCAAGTTCAACTACCAGAGCAGTACCTGCAAGCCACGCAAGAAGAATTGTCTGAACGCATAGCCACTGCCAAGGCAACCCTTGGCGAGCGTGTGTTTATTCTTGGGCATCACTATCAGCGAGATGAAGTCATGCGCTGGGCGGATGCGCGAGGAGACTCGTTTCGGCTCTCGGTGCTGGCACAGGAACACCCCGAGGCTGAGTTCATTGTGTTTTGCGGGGTGCACTTCATGGCCGAGGCCGCCGATATCTTGACCGGAGACCACCAGCAGGTTGTCCTTCCCGATTTGAACGCCGGCTGTTCGATGGCGGATATGGCAGATATTGACTCGGTGGAAGAGGCTTGGGAATCCCTTGCAGAAGTCACTGACATTGAGCGAGTCGTACCAATTACCTATATGAACTCAGCTGCAAACCTGAAGGCCTTTGTGGGCAAGCAAGGCGGAGCTGTCTGCACCTCGACAAATGCTCGCGCTGTTCTCGACTGGGCTCTGCACCGCGAAGATGGCCCCCAGGGCAAGCAGGTTCTGTTCTTCCCCGATCAGCATCTTGGAAGAAATACTGGCTTTCAGATGGGGTTCAATGATTCCCATATGGCGGTCTGGAACCCCCGTAAAGAGTTCGGCGGACTCGAAGAAGCCGAGCTGAAAAACCGCACATTCCTGCTCTGGAAGGGGCATTGCTCGGTACATCAGCGCTTTCAGCCAGAACACATTCAGGCCTTTCGTGCGCAGTACCCAGAGGGAATCGTGGTGATGCATCCTGA
>CAMDAT010000073.1 GCA_945888825.1 Bifidobacterium breve
GGGGAGGCCGCATTCTTTGTGGGCGCTGGAACGATGATTACCGACCTTGCGCCGCCGTCTCGGCGTGGCGAAGCGATTAGCTACTGGTCAGTGGCCGTCTATAGCGGTTTGGCTTTTGGCCCAGCTTTGGGGGAGTTCGTTCTTGACGAGACTCACTTCAATCGGGTCTGGGCGCTAGCACTGGTATTCGCCTTGCTCTCAGCAGCCTTTGGAATGTTTACAACCGAAACGGTGGTCCCCGCACCCGCCGGTGGCGAACCGGCACCGCTCATCAACCGGGCTGCGCTCACGCCTGGATTTGTTCTGTTTCTTGGGATGATCGGCCTTGCAGGGTTCGCCGCCTTTATGCCTCTCTACGTGAGCGATGTTGGCCTTGAGGACTCGAGCAGCGTGTTCTTGCTGTACGGGTGCACCATCTTGTTGGTCCGAATTATCGGAGCAAAGATTCCCGACCGAATCGGGCCACTTCGAGCAGGCACGTTGTCTACAGCCGCAGCAGCCACTGGGCTCATCGTCATAGCCTTCGTAGAAACAAAGGTCGGTCTGTATCTCGGCACAATCATTTTCTCAATTGGCATGTCCCTGCTGTATCCCTCTGTTCTGACTCTGGCACTCACGGGAGTGCCTGATTCGCAGCGTGGCTCGGCGGTCGGCACCATCAGCAGCTTCTTCGACCTGTCTCAGGGCATCGGTGCAGCCGTGCTGGGCGTATCAGTAAAAATGGGTGGCTATCGAGCAGGGTTCAGCCTGGCGGCATTGTCAGCAGTTGCAGCCCTAGTGCTGTTGCGGAGCGGGATCGACCCACGCACACGTGGTCCAATAGACCACCAAGCGGCAACTGCTGCTCGCGAATACCTCGAACCTGATCCGCCGTAAGTAACGCGTTCTGCCATCGAGTGGGCCACGATGGTGGGGTGACAAGTCTCAACGCCCACAGTGGCATCCAGCTACGCGACGAGCTCATTACGTTGGGTCGGTCACATGGACTTGCGGCAATTGGTGTGTGCGATGCTGAACCGTTTGCAGAGACTCGTCTGGTTCTTGAACAGCGGCGTGATCAAGGCCTGAACGCAGACATGGCATTCACCTATAGAAACCCGGCTCGCTCTACTGATCCATCTCGGTCGCTGCCGGGCGTGAAGTCCATGCTGGTGGGGGCCTTTCGCTACGAAACAGCAGTTCCGGATCCACCATCAGCGCCAGCGGCACGAGTGGCACGCTATGCCACGGCCGATAGCTACGAGCAGCTTCGATTCGCATTGCAGAAAGTTGCGGACAAGCTCATCGCAGAGGGATACCGTGCGATTGTTCTTGCCGATGACAATGCGCTCGTCGATCGTGCAGCAGCGGTTCGGGCTGGCATTGGGTGGTATGGCAAGAGCTCAAATGTTCTGCTCCCCGGAGAGGGAAGCTGGTTCTTGCTCGGATCAGTCCTGACTGATGCCGAATTGCCGAGCGTGGGTACACCACTCGAAGACGGCTGCGGTGCCTGCTCGCGCTGCATTGACGGATGCCCTACTCAGGCAATCATTGCCCCCGGGGTCCTCGACGCTCGACGCTGTTTGGCCTGGCTTCTTCAGGCCCAAGGTGAGTTTCCTCGCGAGTTTCGTGAAGCGCTCGGGGACCGTATCTATGGCTGCGATGAATGCCAAGAGGTGTGTCCTCCAAGCCGCCGGGCCGATACAGCTGGGAACATCGAGAGCCCACAACCAGTGTCATTGCCTACAACGGAACCCATACAGGCAACAGCGAGCGAGCCGCAGCCG
Organism: Bifidobacterium breve; assembly: GCA_945888825.1. Taxonomy (GTDB): domain Bacteria; phylum Actinomycetota; class Acidimicrobiia; order Acidimicrobiales; family Microtrichaceae; genus IMCC26207. The sequence continues at coordinate 1,767 of CAMDAT010000073.1, forward strand.
GGCCCTGGATCTTGGATTGACCTGCACTGGCTGCTGTCGGCAAGCGACGAGGAACTACTCAGCCAGGTTGGACGCTGGTACATCCCCGCCCGTGAGCCGCGGTATGTACGCCGGAATGCTCTGGTTGTGCTCGGTAATGCTCAGCAACCGATCAACTCCGGTCTGCAACTGCTCTTGGCTGACTATCTGGACCATACAGATGATCTGCTTGTTGGCCATGCCACTTGGGCTGCACTGCGCCTTGGGCTAGTGGAACTCCTTGATGAGCCAACCCGAGCGGCGCGGCCAGCGATCCTGCTCGAGCGAGCAAACTGTGATGCAGAGAAACAACGAATCGCCATCTCGGTGCGACCAGAGTTGGGCGACTGAGCGCTCTCAAACGTGCTTCGGCCTGCTAGCGCCGCCATGATAGAGGACAATGAGCTCATCGCCCGAGGAGAAAACTCCCTCAAAACAGACTGCGGCGCAGGCTCGAGCAGAGTTCGAAGCAAACCGAGCAGCATCGGCCGAGGCTCGGCGAGAGCGTATGGATGCAGCGTTCGGAGCGGGCATTCCTGGGCGGGCGATCGATGTTATTTCTTGGTCCGCAACAGCTGTATTTGCAGTGGTTACTGCTGCTGCAGTCATCAATCCGAAGCAATTTATTGGCGAGTTTTTTCTGGTTGCAGTTGGATTCTTTGCTGCGGGGAGCCTGTTGTTTGCTGCTGACATTGCACTTGCGGCGGCTCGAAGCCGAGATGACCTGATGGGCATTGGCGGCTTGTTCTTTCTATCTGGATGCGCACCCCGCTCAGTGCAGTTGAGTCTGCTGGGTTCACTGATCATGCAGCTAGTGATTGCCTGCGGTGGTGCAGTTGCTCGGCCATTCACCCCGCTTGCTTTTGGCATCCTGGTCCCAGTGCTGGGCTTGTCGCTCTGTGGATTCTGGGCGGTTCGTTACGGCTTGTTCCCTGCTCAACAACAACAGCCCGCTCGGCGTAAATCATGAGAGTTCTGTTGTTCACTGGCAAGGGTGGAGTGGGAAAGACAACCACTGCGGCGGCAACCGCACTGCGCATAGCTGAGCAGGGCCAACGCGTCATTGTGACCTCGGCAGACCCCGCTCACTCGCTGTCCGACTCAATGGGAATCGAGCTTGGAACAGAGCCCATTCAGATAGCTCCGAGGTGTTGGGCACAACAGCTGGATGCGCGTGAACGCCTAGAAGAGAACTGGGGAGAGATTCGCGTCTGGATGATGGAGGTGCTTGATTGGGCTGGCGTCGAGGGCATCGAAGCCGAAGAGCTCTCTGTTATTCCAGGCCTAGACGAACTCTTTGCGCTGACCGAGGTTGAGTCCCTCTGTGAATCAGGACTCTTCGACGTGGTGGTGGTGGACTGCGCTCCGACTGCAGAGACCATTCGCTTGTTGTCTTTACCCGATATTTTGAGCTGGTACATGGAGCGGTTGTACCCGGCATCTCGGAGGGTTAACCGACTGGTTTCCCCATTGCTCTCTCGGTTGACCTCGCTCCCCGTTGCAGACGACGCAGTGTTCACCGCTGGTCAGCGTTTGTACGATTCGTTGGACTCGGTGCGGCGGATACTTGCTGACCCAAAGATCACCTCTGCGCGACTGGTGATGAACCCCGAAGCAATGGTCATTGCAGAGGCGCGTCGGACCTACACGTATCTGTCGCTCTTCGGGTATCAGGTTGATGCCGTGATTGTGAATCGAATGTTGCCTGAGCTGGCGCTCGACCCGTGGTTTGAAAAGTGGCGAGAGGAGCAGCAGATTCACTTGCAGACAATTGAGCAAAGCTTTGGTGCGTTGCCAGTATTTCGAGCAGAACACGTTGGTGGTGAAGTAGTCGGACTTGAGGCGCTAGCGAGCTTCGCTGATGGGCTCTGGGGGCAGGCTGACCCTTCGGCTCGGTTAGTCGCAGGTCGGCCGCTTCGCGTCGACCGTCAGGGAGATGACTTCGTGTTGTCCCTTGAGTTGCCGTTTGCGGATTCATCCGATCTGGACCTGACTCGGGCGGGGGGTGAACTCTTTATTTCTATTGGGCCTCACCGCCGCAATCTGACCCTTCCGGACTCGTTGTCTCGCCGAGAGATCAGTTCAGCGGCGCTGCAGGACGGGTGCCTCGCAATCAAGTTTGTCGATGCAACTTAGCGATCGAACTGAACCAAAAACGGCTCAACCTGACGAATCGCTGCAAAACGGCAATCATTGAGGGATGGAAGATTCCTCGGGAGCAGATTCTCGTTCAGCAGACTCTCGTTCAGCAGACTCTCGTTCAGCAGAGGGCATAGAGCATGTGCAGCGCGCTGCACGAGAGATGATCAAGGCTGCTCGGTCCTTTTTGGATCTCGTGGAAGAAGTTGTGGATGACCCGGATCGAATTACCGAGGCTGCCGCTTCGGTGGCAGACATGGTGAAGGGCAGCTTTAGCAAGCCAGAGCAGCCATGGGAGCGCAGCGCCTGGTCTGAGTCTGAGACCGAGTCTGAGACTGAGTCTGAGGCCGAGACTGAGACTGGGGCCGAGACTGAGGCCGAGCATAAAGCCGAGCCCGAGCCTGAGCCGGATTCTGAATCCGAAGCTGAATCGCCACAGCCTTCGAAGAGGACTCCGCCATCTTCACGAGTTCGCCGAATCGCAGTAGACGGCGCTAGTTGATTGCGAGATCTGAAAATTACTTGAACTGCAAGTTTTAGTCACAGCTGGAATCGGCCGACAGTTACACAAGAATCTGATGAAACTCTTACGCATCGACCACCTAGCTCCACAAGGAGCACCGATTCAGCTGCACCCTCAGCTGACGGTTGTGCGCGGTGCCACACCAGAGATGCGGCGCAAACTCATCGATCTGTTTCGGGCTTTTTCTATCCCAAGCACCTTGGAATGCACGGGCATGATCGAGGTTGGTGGTGTGCAGCTAGCACTTGACCAGCTGACTCTTCAGGGACTGGACCTTGACCCGAAGGTAAACGCAGTCCTGCAGTGGAGTGCTGCTGCCCCAACGACTATTACATCAACGACTCCTACATCAACGACTCCTGCACCAACGACTGCTGCCCCAGAACTCGAATCAACCTTGGCCAAGATTCAAGAGCAGGTAGATGAGCATTCTGAGGAGCTTCGGCAGATCGTTCTCAGCCTGAGCCTCTTTGCTGAGCGAATGGAACAGGTTCGGACAAGCCTTGACTCCGCAGCAGCGCTAGATCTTGATGGGTGTCAAAGCCAGATCGGCATCCTCGAATCCCAGCGTTTAGGTCTGCGAGCACAGTGGGAACATGATCGGCAACTACTGCAGACCCGCCGAGAGGACTTGCTCGAGGAGATCAGCCTGCTGAACGAGAAACTCGACATGGTTGCCTTGCTTGACTTGCAAGCAGTTTGCGCTGCTCGAGATGAGCTCAAGAGCTTGCTGACAGCCAGCTTGGTCCCAGATCCGGTGGCACAGGAACTAGCTCTTCGCATCTATAACTCGCTGCGAAATCTGCGTGAGATTACTGACTTGGCCGTGGCTGCAACTTCACGCCGAATCGAGGCCGAGCAGAACTTGGATGCAGCTCAAGACGATCTTGTCGCATGCACCTCAGTGAGTTTGTCGCAGTTACCAAATCAAGGTGACTTAGAGCGACTCGAAGAGTTACGCAACGAGATTTTCTCGTACCCGAGCACTTTCTCTTCCCCTCAAGTACCGCGGCCGCAACTCTCACTTCAGGAGCTTCGATCAGAGGAGTCAGCGCTGCTGCAGCGGCTCGGATACGAGTCCTATAGCGCCTACGTCCGCGGGATCCCCTTTGTGCAGACAGACCTAGAGCGTGCCTCGCGGCGCGAGAGGGCTGTGCAGCGAGTACAGCAATTGCAACAGGACCTGCAGGATCTGCTGGAAGGGTGTCCTGATCCGCAAGACCTTGAGCTTGCAGAGATGGAACTCTCGGTGATGTTGCAGACTGCAGCGGAACTGTTAGGAACGGGTGGGCTTGCAGAACCCGGCGGCCAAACTCCGCCTGCCCCAGCCTTCCCGGCTGCCCCAGCCTCTGGCCCGCCCTCAGCTGCTGCTGCGGATGCTCAACGCGCTGACAATGTCCGAGAGGTGGTTGCGCTTCTGCGGGATCGCAAGGTGGCAGCAGTAGTCCTTGATAGCAGTGAAGTACTCCAAGCTGCGAACAGGCTCCGTCAGGCCGTAGAGCGAGCTGCCGGCCCGGGCCTGAACGAGACATGGCTGCATGCTGAGAGCTCAACCGAGAGTCCAGAGGACCTTCTACGGGGGGTCGATCTTTGGCTAGCGGTGTTTCAAGATCCCGCTGACTGGGTAGCGAGCACACAAGCTCAGATCAACGACCTTCGGGCGCAGATTTCGAACGCAGAGGCCGAAGAACTTCACCAGGGCGACCTGAGCGAGTGGGCGCAGGTTGAAGCAGAGTTAGACCTGGTCATGGACCAGATGATTGAGGCTCAGACTCGGGTTGCTCAACATGATCAGGCCATGATGCAGTTGGCTGATCTCCGAGATCAGGAATTGCAGCTCAGAAGCCAAGAGAGCGAACTGCTCAGATTTTTAGCCCAGGCAGAAACGCAATTGCAGCAGGCCCAGGTTCAGGCACAACTTCAGGCCCAACTTCAGGCACCGGCGCTGCAAGTGCCGGCCTCGAATCAGGTACTGCCCCCAACCTATCGATCAGGTTCTGGCGGGGTTCATCAACGATCAACCGCTGATGATTGCGAATGGGCCTTGATCGAACGGGTAGCTCAGCAGCGGGCGATATCATTTTTGGGTTCTATCCCGCTCCTTATTGACTCTCTTCCGAGTGATCCGCTCGCCCAGCACAAAATAATTGAGCGTGCACGGGAGATGTCGGCCATCGTGCAAATGGTCATTCTGAGCGAAAATCAGTGGTTGTTTGATCAGGCGCAATCAGGAAGCTTCGCAGCCTCTGCAATCCAGTTCTAACGGGACCTTGGCGAACAATTACCCGCTGTACTGGCCCAGATAGTCAGACTGTGATCCACTTCACCGCAATGGTTTCCGATCAGCACACGCAAAATGTCATTGGGGTTGACGTCGGGGGCACGAAAACGCTTGCAGCGCGTGTGCTCCTGCCGCGCCTAGGTCAAGACCAGGCGGTGGCTTCTGAAGCCTCGGAGCCTGTGCAGGTCAAGGCACCCTCGGTGCAGGACCGTGAACTCGTAGGCTCCTCCTCTCATGAGGAGGCCGTGCTCACTCAGATTGAGCATGCTGTCGCTGCGCTGCTTGACCGCTCCGACCGGCGAGTTGATGCAATCGGCGTAGGACTCGCCGGATTCATTGGCTTAGATGGCATTGCGCGCTCGGCACCCAATGCCCCGGGGCTCATTGGCGTTGACGTCGCAGCTGCGCTGACTGATCGCTTTGGGGTTCCTGTAGTGATCGACAACGATGCCAATTGCGTAGCCGTCGCAGCGCAGTCCATGTTTGGGACTCCCAGTTCTTCGATTCTGGCCGTGACTCTTGGAACGGGTATTGGTGGCGGAATTCTGCTTGACGGCGAGCTCTACCGGGGGGCCCATGGGTTTGCTGGAGAGCCGGGGCATATGGTGATCAATCCGTTGGGCCCCGAGTGCCCCTGTGGTCAACGAGGTTGTTGGGAACGCTATGCCTCTGGCTCGGGGTTGGGCTGGCTCGGCCGAACTGCCGCCGCACATGGTCAAGCCGAGGCCGTCTTGGCTCGCGCGGGTTCGTTGGATCGCATTGACGGCGAGATTGTTACTGAGCTTATGGAGCAGGGCGAGGCCGGCGCAGTCAGGATCTTTACTGAGTTCGCCGGCTATGTCGCCCTGGGTCTAGCAAACCTCATGCTGCTGTTCGATCCCAAAGTGATTGTAATCGGTGGAGGCCTAGCTGTACTTGGTGAGGAACTCACTGCTCTGGTTCAAGCTGATCTACTACAGCGGTTTCCGGCAGCCTCAAGAGATCGAGATGTTCAGATTCTCTCAGCGCCACTCGGCCCCGAGGCGGGGGCGCTCGGAGCGGCACTCCTAGCCGCGAAGATGCTCGGCCGCTCAGGTTCCTAGAAGGCTTCGCACAGGGGAGTAGCTTGAGGGCATGGAGTTCCGTCGAATTACTTCGCTTCCCCCCTATGTGTTCACCATTATTGATTCGCTCAAGGTCGCCGCTCGTCGCGATGGAGCGGACATTATTGACCTTGGATTTGGTAACCCAGATCTCCCCTCACCTCCGATTGCAGTAGAGAAACTCTGCGAAGCAGCGCAGAACGAAAAAAACCATCGGTACTCGGCATCTCGCGGCATCCCGAAACTAAGACAGGCTGCAGCTAGCTATTACAAGCATCGTTTTGATGTTGATATTGATCCCGATACCGAAGTCATCACCACGATTGGCGCAAAGGAAGGGTTCAGTCACCTGATGTGGGTGCTACTCGAACACGGTGATGCCGCCTTGGTACCTTCGCCGAGCTATCCGATCCATATTTTCGGGCCGTTGTTCGCAGGTGCAAACGTTCGAGAGATCCCGTTGGGAACGGGAGACGAATTCTTTGAGAACATGGTCGAGGCTTGGGAGTACTCCTACCCGCGGCCGCGAGTCATCGTGTTGTCCTTTCCCCATAACCCAACCACGACCTGTGTCGACCTTGCGTTCATGCAGCGTGTTGTTGACTTTGCCCGTGAACGAGACGTCATTTTGGTTCACGACAACGCCTATGCCGACTTGGGGTTTGATGGGTATCGACCCCCATCTATTTTGCAGGCAGAGGGCGCAAAGGAAGTAGCGGTGGAGTTGTACTCCATGACGAAGTCGTTCTCTATGGCCGGTTGGCGCATGGCGTTCATGTTGGGTAATCCGCAAGTCATAGCGGCTCTTGCCAAGCTCAAGTCATATCTGGATTACGGAACTTTTCAACCGATTCAGATTGCTGCCACCGTCACACTGAACGAGATGCAGGACTATCCCGTCGAGGTCAACGAGATCTATCAGGTACGCCGTGATGCACTCTGTTCTGGCCTGTCTCGCATCGGATGGCAGATGGAACCGCCCATGGGAACCATGTTTGCTTGGGCGCCGATTCCTGAGCCGTACCGAGAGATGGGTTCGGTAGAGTTCTGTTCCTTCTTGGTTCGCGAAGCAGGAGTAGCGACCTCTCCAGGCGTGGGGTTTGGCCCTGGAGGAGAGGGAAATGTCCGCTTCGCCCTGATCGAAAATGAACAGCGAATCAATCAGGCTGTGCGCAACATGAAGCGCGCCCTGCCCAAACTCGGCTAGTCGCGCTGCCTAGCTCCGATGGCATCACGAGCGCTGACTCCGATGCCATCGCGGCAGAAGGAGACCACGAGATCAGCAACGAGTTCTGGGTTCATGTTGCGTCCGTCGATGTACACATTCGTGAGCTGGTTCGATACGCCGATGATGGCCAAAGCCAGAGCCTCTGGGTCACGATCGGGGATCCGGCCCTGTTGAATGGCCTCTTCAAGGTGAACCTGAGCATCACTGACAAGTACTGCTTGGCCGCTTTGCATTGCCTCTCTGAACCTTCCCTCGGTGCGGGCAAACTCAAAAAGCTTTCGCAAGTCGTTGTGTTCTGCCAGCCAGAGAACCCCGGCTCGGATACCGAGCTCGATACGCTTCACAGGGTCCTCCACGCCAGTGATTGCAGCTTGTTGCTGCCGCCTCATTCCACGCTGCGAGGTACGCATGATCTCTACGAATAGTTCCTCTTTCGAGGAGAAGTACCAGTAGAACACTCCCTTGCCAACTCCGAGTCCGTCGACGATGTCTGCAACAGAGGTGAGGTGGTATCCCTTCTCGGCGAACTCATGGGTTGCAAACGCGATGAGTTGCGCCCGGCGTTCTTTTCCCCGAGGGGTGAGCTTTCGTGACATTTATTCAAAGCTAGCAACCTTCCTTACAACTGAGCCTAACTGGGCAAGCCAAGATGACGCCAGGGCAGACCGGGGGAGCATGTCCATGGTCAGCCGTTTGGTTCACCGCTAGGAAACAGTGCGGTCATCTAGCCCGCCTAGATTGTTGGGAATGGCCACCTTTGTGCTTCGAGTTTGGATCCCTGATCGCCCCGGAGCCCTGGGGGCTGTGGCGAGCAGAATTGGATCTGTGCATGCAGATGTCATTGGGATCGACATCATTGAACGCGGCGCTGGCCGAGCAATCGATGACCTGGTGATCGAGCTTCCCGATCCCGAACTCGTAGACCTTTTATTGGCAGAGATTGCTCAGGTAGACGGCGTGGACGTTGAAGATATACGCGAACTCGATGGCCCCTTATTAGACCCCGCTATTCACGCTTTGCAGGTTGCAGGAGCTTTGCAACGTTGCAGTTCTTCGGTCGAGGCTCTGGCCAAGCTGGTGCAGGGAGCGGAGGCACTAATCGGGGCTGACTGGGCCGCCGTGGTTGATTGCGAAGCGGCAAGCTTGGTTGCATCGGTGGGAGAAGACGTGCCGAGCGAAAAATGGCTCTGCGCCTTTGTTGCCGGAGTGACAGCCGAGGGCGCCCGAGGGGATCATGATGAGTTGGCGGTGACCTCTCTGCCTAACCCGAATCTGAAACTGCTGGTGAGTCGCAGTAGTTTGCCGCTTCGCTCTCGGGAGCGATCGGTTCTTGAAGCGCTCTGTGGCCTGCTGTAGGAACTGCCCTGCCCTTACTCGCTCGCCCAAGATCGGCTGCGCTCCACGGCCCTTTGCCACTGAGAATACAGAGCGTTTGCCTCAGTTCGATCTGCAGTTGGTTCTGCTTGAGCGCCTGCCTGCCACTGCAGAGATACCTCTGATAGGTCAGCCCAGATTCCAGCGCCCAGACCGGCTAGGTAGGACGCCCCAAGAGCAGTGGTTTCCGACACGGATGATCGCAGAACCGTTACCCCGAGTTGATCAGCCTGGAGTTGCAGCAGGAGCGGCATGACCGAGGCTCCACCATCGACTCGAAGCTCCTCGATTTGGGTTCCGGAAGCTGCGGTCATTGCATCAACCACGTCTCGGGTTTGATAGGCCATGGCCTCGACAACTGCCCGTGCAAACTGGGCGCGGCCAGAACCTCGAGTGATGCCAAGCACCGTGCCCCGTGCGAAGGGATCCCAATAGGGGGAGCCGAGACCGGCGAAGGCTGGCACGAATACCACACCTCCGCTGTCAGGTATCGACTCTGCGAGTGGTCCAATCTCTGCTGCCTCTTGGACGATTCCTAGCCCGTCGCGAAGCCACTGCACCGCGGCGCCAGTTGCAAAGATCGACCCTTCAAGAGCGTAGTGAGTGATCAGTCCGTCAGTGCTGAGTCCGACAGTGCTGCGTCCGTCAGTGCTGCTTGAGCCACTCGAACCTGACTCAG
>CAMDAT010000074.1 GCA_945888825.1 Bifidobacterium breve
ACCAATGCTTGGTTCGCAGAGAACGAGACAGTGCATGGCAAGAACGTCGTGGTCGGAAACCTGGTCTACTCGCTGATTCTTGGAATGAGCGTGCCCGACGTTTCGGGCGCTGCAATTGCGAACCTCGAAGTTGAGACGCTGATGCACAAGAACCCCACCTTTCACGGAGACACGATCTACGCCGAGACACACGTGCTCGAAACTCGCGAATCCTCGAAGGGGGATCGTGGCATTGTCACGGTTGAGACAAAGGGCTTTAATCAGCACGGAGTTGAGGTTTGCTATTTCCGTCGTAAAGTCATGGTCTGGAAAGCCGAGTCAGCGCCTGTTCGCAAGCGCCCATATGGCGACGGTATCTGGGAGGACTGAATGTGAGTGGAGTGGGGTCGGCTGAAGGCGGGTTCTCCTCTGCAGCAGGAACCTCGACTCGCCTTCGACCGGCTTTCGCTCGGGCTGCCATCGGTCGGCTGAAGGACCTTGCTCGCTCGGGCTCGGGCTCACCATTCACTCGCGTGCTGTCTATTGAATCTGGCTCCGGAGTTCTTGTGGGGCAACTGGCCCGCGCTGGACTGAACTGTTGGGCTGTGGCCAACCCACAGGCAGTTGCGTTGGAACTCAGGCGTTCTTTGCCTCAGGTTCGAGTCGCCTCTGCAACTTTGACTGCGCTGCCCATACAGAGCGGAGAGATTGAGCTTCTCTGCATCGGTGGTGGGTTTGAGCGGGCTCTCACCGAAAGTGCTCTTGCGGAAATCCGTCGGGTGCTTCGCTATGGGGCAACTTTGGTTCAGGTAGGCAACCTGGTGGATGGCAGCGTTGATTGGGTGCAGAACCTTGATGCGCTGACCTCTAGCGCTGGCAGCAGTTCGCTATGGCTTGAGTCGCCGGGGGAGTCTGCGTATTTCGCCGAACCCACAGTGGAGTTTTTTCCGAACTCGGTTCCTAGTTCGGTGAACCATGAACTGGATCGGCTACGTGCAGATCTGCATGCTGCAGCCATTGCCTCAGAGCTACAAGTTGCGGTGCTAGCTGCAGCCAAAGAACTCTTGACTGCTCAGGCTGATTCTTCCGGTGCAATCGAGCGCCCGCAGGACACAGCGCTGCGCTCCTGGCGAGCTGTGTAGGGGTGGATGCCGTGCCGAGCGCGGATACCCGGCTGACAGGCGAACAGCGGCGAGTGTTGCTCTCCGCAGCGTCAGGTCTTCGTGACCTGCCTTGGCGACGCACTCGAGACCCCTGGGCAGTGCTCGTGGCAGAAATCATGTTGCAACAGACCCAGGTTGCACGTGCCGAGCACAGGTGGGTGGCATTTCTGAAGCGGTTTCCAACCACTGCTGCATGCGCCGAAGCGCCGCTATCAGACTTGTTAGAAGAATGGGCTGGTCTTGGTTACCCTCGTCGTGCGCGCAACCTGCAGTTGACAGCGATTCAGGTGGAGTCAAACGGCGGAGTCATTCCGAATCGACTCGAAGATCTGCTCACACTTCCGGGCGTCGGACCGTATACGGCAAGAGCAGTGTTGGCCTTTGCCTTTGAACAAGATGCCGCAATTGTCGACACCAATCTGGGACGGATTCTGGCGCGCCGTGCAGGTCGACCGCTTAGCCGGGCAGAGGCTCAGGCTCAGGCCGATGCTTGGCTACCTAGCGGGCAGAGTTGGGCATGGAACCAAGCCTTGTTAGACATCGGAGCGTTGCGCTGCCGGCCACAAGCTCCAGTCTGCACAGGATGCCCAGTCAGGCGAACATGCGCTTGGGCGCGGGCTTCTTGGCCTGCACCGGACCCGGCTGCGGGCTCAGCCGCAGTTTCGACCAGACAAGCCAAGTTTGAAGGCTCAGCTCGCCAAGCACGGGGCCGACTGTTGCGCGCTGCGCAACAGGGGACAGTTGCGCCTTTGGGGCTGAGTGCTGCTGCTGGACTAGAAGGTCAAGCTGATGCACAAGCTCGCGCTCGAGCCGTTGCAGACTCGTTAGTAAACGATGGTCTCTTAGAACGTGACGGCGCTGGCAACTGGGTTATTGCTGGAACGACTCCGAACCCCTAGGGGTCAGGCTTCGCTCATTGCATCGAGCATGTTCAGACGAGTGGCTCTGCGAGCAGGGAGGATGGAGGCAACCACGCCCACAAGAATGCCAACTAGGAAGATCAAGCCAACGCGTGCCCAGTTGAAGGACAGGTCAATCGCTCCGTCCGCAATGCTCGAAATCACTACCCAGCTCAACAAAATGCCAGCACCCATTCCGACAAGTGTGCCGAGCAAACCGATTAGCACGGCTTCAAAGCGGACCATACGGCCGACTTGTTGGCGGGTCATGCCTAAGGCTCGCACCATGCCCAACTCACGGCGGCGCTCAAAGATGGACAGGGTCATGGTATTGACAATCCCGACCAGCGCGACGATCACGCTCATGGCAAGCAGGGCGTTTACTGCGGCGATTAGAAAATCAAAGATGGAGCCCACGATCTGACCAATAAAGTTTCCAGGTTGTACCTCGACGCCGGTGTAACCCTGCAGGACCTTCTCAAGGCGTTGGCCGACCGCATCAGCCTGCCCCGGCTCAGCCCTGACGAATACCCGAGTTACGGGCTTGTCGCCAACCACTGTTTTGAAGGTTTCGGGGTTCATGACATTTCCGACGAAACTTTCCAAACTGCCCTCGTATACGGCAACGACTGGCAGAATCAGGTCTTGGCCGCCCACGGTGCGCAGCGAGACAGAGTCGCCGAGTCCCGCTGATGCGACAGAACCCGGACTCGATAAGGCACCGCCACCGAAATTCGAGAAGTCGGGGATGGCAATTCCGCTGCCACTTGCTACGGCTTCGGCGGAGCCTGCAGTGACCTTCAGCCCCGCTGACTTGGTGAGCTGATCAAGGCTCGCGGCGGCAACAAAGGTGGACTGCCCGGTGGACTCAACGGCAACGGAACTCTTGACCGCTGCGATGTTGGTGACTCCTTCGGTCTTGTTGATGCTCGCTACCAGCTTTGGGTCGATTGCACCCTCAGAACTGATGATGAAATCGGGCGAGGATGCGCTGCTGAGTTGATCAACAAGCGCAGTCTTCATGGCCTCACCCGAGACCGTTACCAGTGTCACCAAGAAGAGTCCGATCACGAGGGCATTGGCCGTTGTAGCGGTGCGCTTTGGGTTGCGCACTGCGTTGTCAGCTGCGAGGCGCCCTGTCATTCCGAACAGGCCCATGACGGGCCGCACCAGAATTGCAAAGACTCGAGCCAACAGCGGTCCACCAATGAACAGCCCAATAAACAAAAAGAGTGCTCCGAAGGTCAGATAGAACCACTGCACTCCAACAAAGCGATTCGCGAGCAGTAGGGCGACCGAACCGAGCAGGAAGATGGCGCCGAACACGGCCCGAACTGGAGAGGAGCCCGAGTTGTCAATTGCCGAAGCTCGCATGGCCTCTACGGGTTTGGTGCGACCTGCACGGAAGGCGGGGACGATCACCGACAGCGTGGTGACGAGAACCCCGATGATCATGCAGAGCACCACGGTGTAGGTAGAGACCTTGACGCCAGCCCCAGGAATCTCCATGTCGAACTGCCGCAATAGCGTCTGAAGGCCGATGGCCAAAACTGCACCAGCCACAATCCCAAGCGCGCTGGCGATCACACCGATTGCCATTCCCTCAAAGATGAGCGATCGGCGAACTTGGGCGGGTGTTCCCCCGACTGCGCGGATGAGTGCGAGTTCGCGAAAGCGTTGGGTTACTACTACCGAGAAGGTGTTGAAAATGACGAAGGCGGCAACAAACATCGACAGATAGGCAAAGCCCTGCAGTACTGGCCGAAGAATACTGATAAATGCCGAGGCCGACTCTGCGGCATCCGATACAAACTGCTCCCCGGTTTGGATAGCTACAGAGGTCGGCAGCGCCTCTTCTAGCGCAGCTTGAACAGTGGCTGGGTCGCCGGAAGTGCGCAAGAGGACATCGCTAAATCCAGGCGTTCCTGCGTTGAGCACTTGCACTGCAGTCTCTTCAGAAAATGAGATTGTTCCACCGTCGTCGAGTGCGTCCTGGCGGCCAAAGGAGGAGATCCCAGAGACTTTGAACTGCTTGGTTCCTGCAGGCGTTTGAACCGAGACTGTGTCGCCCACCGAAACGCCAGCCTCGGTAGCAAGCTTGCGGTCAAGAACTACTTGGGCTGACCCTTTGGGTGCAGAGCCCTCATCCAAACTCAGCGGGTTGAGTTCTGAGTCTGCAATCCAAGATCGTCCTTGAGAACGCAGATTCACAGTCGTTCCATCTGCACGCAGGACGCGGGCATCTGCTTGAATCTCTCCCGCAGCAGCCTCTACGCCCGGTGTGCTTCGTGCAGTAGCGAGCGCGGAAGCCGGGACGGTGAGCTGAAAGTCCATTCCGCCGCTTTGGTCCGAGCCCGCAGTCGCGATGATCGCAAAGTCAACATTTTTGTATTGCTCCTCAACGTCGCCAGTAAGGCCTGAACGCATGGCGTCGGTGAGCATCAACCCAGAGGCCAAAAATCCAATACCAAGAATCACGGCAAGTGCAGTGGCGATGAGTCGAGTGAGATTTGCCCGAAGGCTCTTGAGTGCGTAGCTAAACATTGGTCAGTCCGCTCAGTCGCCAAGATTGCGCATGCGGTCCAAAATGGAATCTCGCGTGGGTGCCATGAGTTCATCCACGATGCGTCCATCAGCAAGAAACAGCACGCGGCTGGCATGAGAAGCGGCCACTGGATCATGGGTCACCATGACGACGGTTTGACCGAACTCCCTGACCGCATTTTCCATAAACGAAAGAATCTCTGCCGAGGACGTGGAGTCCAGATTTCCTGTTGGTTCATCGGCAAAAATGATTTCTGGCTGCTCCACAAGTGCCCGGGCCACGGCAACGCGCTGCTGCTGCCCTCCCGAAAGTTCTGAGGGCTTGTGATTCAGTCGATCCGCTAGGCCGACGGTACCCACCACATGAGCCATCCAGTCGGCATCAGGCTTGCGACCGGCAAGGTCAAGGGGGAAGGTGATGTTCTCTTGAGCAGTCAAGGTGGGCAACAGGTTGAACTGTTGAAAGATGAATCCCACTTTGTCTCGCCGCAGAAGGGTGAGCGCCTTTTCGCCCAACTTGGTGATGTCGACATCACCAATAAACGCTGTTCCGGCGGTGAGTCGGTCAAGGCCTGCAGCGCATTGCATCAGGGTGGACTTTCCCGAACCGGAAGGGCCCATGATTGCGGTGAACGCACCTTTTTCGAATCCAACAGTCACGTGATCCAACGCACGCACCTCGTTTTCGCCGCTGCCATAGATCTTGGCCGCGCCGTGAACCTGTGCCGCCCAGTTTGTTTGCACTGCGTTACTCACTTGCCCTCCGTTATTGGTTCCTGCGTTGCAGGACTCTTCAGCCCCGCCAGACTAGGCGGGAGATTTCTGCCAAGTGATTTCTACGTTTTCAAATCCTGCAGCTTGTAGAAATGTGGTCAGCCAGTCTTCGGTGTTTTGTCGGCCTTGTTCCACTAGGTCAGAAGTTTTTGCAGCAGCCTCGACCTTTTTTTCGGCAGCCTGATAGAGCGGGGCATCATCAGTGGGGTTGGCAGAGAAAAAGTCGTCAAAGCGGTCAACAATGCCGCGGTTTCTCGACACAATCCGAGCGGAGGACTCATCGATATCAGCATCGCTCAGTGCGGGTTCGGGCAGGGTCAGGCGGATGGTATTGGTGGACTCGTCTACCTGAATTGAACCCTCATCAAGTTCAGAAAAATTGACCGTGGCCCGCACCGTCCCGGTCACGAGGGCGGTGACTCGTTCGCCCTTCAGAAAGTCCGGCAAGTATTTTGCGTCTGTCTCAAGGTCGACATCTTGAGTAAACGTGCCCTCCGCAGCAGTGAACTCTTCGAGCTTTCGGATTCGTTCCAGCACCGTCGGGCCAGAACGATCCACAGTTTCATCACCGAACGGGTTGACTAGGAAAAGGACGCCCACTACGAGCAGTCCAAGCAGGCAGAGAGCGATGGCTCCTAAGAGCAGAGTCGTTGTGGCGCTGGTTTTCACGCGCTGCTTCTGGAGAGTTCCCACCTTCTTAAGCTACCGCTCGGGTTAGTAGGTCCGGCGGTTTGACTTGTGATCACTATGGCGAAGCTCAGATTGGGGCGCATCCAGAGCACTGCCGCCTACCCTGTGAACGTGGTGGAACAGGAACAGGCCAGTGAGGACTCAACTGGGGAGCAGTCTCCGGAGTCTCAGGAGTCTGAGCAGTCTGAGCAGAATCTGCTGGATCGAACCATTGATCGCGTTGATGCTTGGCATCGAGGTGTGCCGGCGCTTGCTGTCACCTTTGGCGTGGCAAAGAAGTTTGGTGACGATAAGGGCGGGCAGTTAGCAATGCTGCTTGCATATAAGGGGTTCTTCTCACTGTTCCCGCTGATGCTGGCTTTTGTAAATGCGCTCGGATTGATCCTGCGCAACAACGAGGACCTGCAGAACAAGTTGATTGATTCGGTTCTCGGCAGTGTGCCAGTGATCGGTAACGAGATCTCTTCAGAAACTGGTTCGATCGGCGGCAGCGCTTTTGTGCTGATCGCATCGATTCTTGTCTCGATATGGGCAGGCCTTGGTCTACTCGACATGTTGCAGGAGTCGCTCAACACCATGTGGGAAGTACCCCAATTTGATCGCCCTCCTTGGCTGCTGCGCAGGTTGCGGGGTGTCCCAGGTGCGCTGCTAATTCTTGTATGCGCAGCACTCACGGGTGCTGGGCGCTGGTTGCTCGATGGAGAGGCCTCGGCTGCCCTGCGCTGGGTGCTCTCTGCTGGGTTGGCCGTGCTGGCAGGTGCCGTTGGCTACTTGGGGCTTCATGCCGTGCTGTGCGCAAGAAAGATCCCGCTTCGTAACCAACTCCCTGGGGCTCTAGCTACAGGGCTGGGCTGGTGGGCCTTGCAGTCTCTGGGCGGCTACTACGTGACCAGAATTGTGACCCAGTCAAGCGACACCTATGGGGTGTTCGTGCTGGTGCTCGGGTTGTTGTCTTGGAGCTATCTGCTGGGCACGCTGTACTTATACAGCGTTGAACTCGCAGCAGTTCTCTATGACAGGCGCTGGCCTCGAAGCTTGTCGGGTAGAGACCTCACCGATCAGGATCAAGAAGCCTTTGAAGCACTGTCACATCGAGAGGTCAGGGTTCGCGGTACCCAGATGAAGATCGAGGTACCGCGTAACCCTGAGTAACTCAGGTCAGTCAGTTCAGAATGCTTTGCCGTCTGGGCCCTGATACTGGGCGGACCCAAAGGCGAGAATGGGCCAGAAGATGAATGGCAAGAAGACGAGTCCGATGGTGTAGCCGACTCCCTTACCGAACAGCTTGGCTACCTCGTTCAACAGAATAATCACGAAAATGATCCCGATGCAGGGAACCAATGGCAGCAGTCCCCACCACCAGTCCTTGCCAGATTTCTTTGCAATAACGCAGTAGTTGAAAATAGGAATGATTCCGTACCAGCCGGGCTGTGTCATCTTGACGAAGACCTTCCAGACTGAGACCAGCAGGAAGACGATGAAGGCGAGGTACAAAATCATAAATACGATGCCGCCTGCGCCACCACCTGAGCTTGATTCCTGAGCTAATAAAGACAACATAAATTCTTCCCCCTTGTTGGTGATAACTGCATTGTGTAGTCCCCGAGAATACTAAAAGCCTGAGAGAATTCTTGGGATGCTTAAAAATTGCAAGAATGACCTACACGAATCTGGCCCGGTCTGCAGCAATCGCAGAAATTGCTGCGGCACGATTACTCCATTCGCCAACAACACTTGCCTTGCCCGGTTCGAGGTCTTTGTAGACCTTAAAGAACTGCTGAATCTCTGCGAGCTGATGCTTAGGAATGTCGCCTACGTCCTGCAAATAATCCCACCTTGGGTCACCGGAAGGAACGCAGAGCACCTTTAGATCTCGGCCGGCCTCGTCGGTCATCTCGAGCACCGCAATAGGCCGGGCGCGAATATGGCATCCGGGAAAGGTTGCCTCTTCGAGCAGTACGAGTGCATCGAGCGGGTCGCCATCCTCGGCCAAGGTGTTTGGGAAGAACCCATACTCAGTGGGGTACACAGTGGTTGAGAAGAGGTGGCGATCTAGCCAAGCCTCTCCATGGTCGTGGTCGATCTCGTACTTGTTGCGCGACCCTTTCGGGATCTCAACAACAACCTCGTACCAGTCTGAGCCGTCTCCCTCTCGTTGGCCTTGGGGGGATTCTTTGGTCATGTTCGTATTGCCTATCTGTTGTTGTGGCTATCTGTGGTTCTGGCTGGGTCGGGTTCAAGAAGGGCTGCGAATGCCACGCATGCCAGACCAGGCCAGCTGAGAGAGTTGCTCGGCTAGTAGGTCTACCCCGGGTTCGCGCTGATGCGATAGCCAATAGCGAGTGGCCGCTTCGGTCATGCCCACGATGCTGTGAGCTAGCAAGTAGCGATGCGTCACAGGCTCACCCTCGACCATGATCAAATCGGCGATGCTCTCGGCGATGGAGGTTTCTACCCCTAGAGCGAACGAGGCAAACTCGGGGTCCCTTCGGGCCCCTGCACCAAAGAGCACCTTGAACGAATCGGTGTGCTCGCTTGCATATCCAAAATAGGCCCTGAACCCATTCTCAATCTGCTGTCGCGGCCCGGCGGCCTCGGCAGTCGCTTTCGAGATGGTCTCTTGCAACTCCGCGCCGATCTCAGTCAGCAACTCAATAAACAACTCGCGCTTAGATGCAAAGTGCTGGTAGAGAACTGGCTTGGTAACTCCAGCGGCCTCTGCCACCTCGTTCATGGATGTGGCGTGATACCCATGTTCGGCAAACACCGACACTGCAGTGTGGAGAAGTTGTTCTCGGCGTTCGGCAGCAGGAAGTCTCATAGCAAGTTGCACAAGGTTACTCGCGCGTGGACGCCTGGGCTTCTGTTGCGCGAGCGGTCAGAGGCTCTGAGTCAGACCTAGAGTGCAGTGTCATGCAGCCTTTGGTCGAGTTAGCGATTACCTCTGAGCGTTGCTCCCCGTTTCGCCAAAGTTTTCTTGCAGACCCGATCGGCTCCGCTGGTGCCTACGATGCGTTTCTCTGCATCGAGGTTCCGCTGCCCTGGGAGCGAGATATCTCGCTACACGACACGTTTTTCTCGCTGAGCGAGCATGGTGCTGCCGAAAGCTTGCAGACTGCTGAGCAACGTGCCAACAGGAAACCCTTTGCCAGCCTGACAGGCTCTGATGGTCGCAGATGGCGCCCACAAGGACTCGTTGCAGCCTCAGCGGGCTCAGCAGCCTCAGCCAGTGCTAGTCGAGAGAGTGCGAGTCCTAATGCGGTGCGAGTCTTGGCCTTTGAGAAGCGGCTCATCCCCTCTGTCCCCTCACTCCCTTCCGTCGGCGAGTCACCACCTCAGATTTTTCAGGTCGAAACAGCCGCCCCCTTTGATCGACGTGAATGGCTCATCGATCCAGCACAGGTTGTGCCGTTAGCTCGGGCATTGGTGAATGCAGACGAACCTGCGATTGCAGCGTTTGAGCAGTACCAGGTGATGGTTGCGGCAGATGTGATTGACCTGCTGATCTGCACACACGGCAAGCGTGATGTCTGCTGTGGTCAAGCGGGCATGGCTCTGTATTCGACAATCTCCTCCCAGCTTGGCGAAGCGCCTTCCCCAGTCAGAGTGTGGCGGGCCTCGCATACAGGAGGACACCGCTTTGCGCCCACTGCGCTGACCTTTCCAGATGGATACGCGTGGGCCTATTTGGACGAAATAACCACGGCGCAGATCTTGAACCGCTCCGCTCGAACATCCCCAGGTTCGCCACAAGATCTGACCACCGTGGGCGAGCACTGCCGCGGTATGTCATCACTCTCTGCTGGCCCAGCGCAGGTTGCTGATCGCGCTGCGCTTTTGCATGCAGGTTGGGCTTGGGCCGAAACATCTCGGACCGTAGAAGTGGTTGCGTTTGATCGTCACTCTTTGGCAACCACGTTGGTAGTCACTGGAACTCCTGCCGATGGCCCAGCGCTGTCTTTGCGGGTAGAGGTTCAGGTGGAGCGGCATATTCCACAGATCACATGTGGGGTCATTGAAGGCTGTGAATACGAAGTCGAAGCAGTCTGGAAGGTGGCCTCGGTCTCGCAGGTCTAGTGCGGGTGTTCAGTAACCGAACTTCTCGCCGCGATCCTCGGCGTCTGCAGCCTTAACCCCGTAACCGAACACAATCGCTGGTAGCAAAGTGACTGATCCCAGAATCATTGCGGCGATGATGATTGTCACGATCCAAGAGGGAAAGTCGGCAATAAAGGCGATAACAAAGAGCAGCATCGCGACACCAAAACACGAGTACCCGATCTTGGATCCGAGCTCGCAGAGCTTGCGGATACGGTCGCGTCGCTCGAGTACCGGGTCGCTCATGGAAGCCAACCTGCACCATCGAGGAGTTGGTGTAGCGAATTGCGCATTCTCCCCAGCGAGAAGTGTTCGCTAGCAACACGCTCATTGCAGTCGAGCATTGCAGTAACGCTAGGTGAGTCAGGTTCTGCGAGCGCCTCTGCGATTCCCTGGCTGTCAATGGGGTCGAACCAATCAAAACCAAAGGCTCGAAGTTCCTTGCCGACGGGATACTCGCCCACGCTCACCGTTTTCCGGTAGAGAGCGGCCTCGATAGGTGGATTTCCAAACCCTTCCCAAGTAGAGGGAAAGGCAATGTGGTCGGCTGCGGCGTAGATACCTTCAACGTCAGTCCATTCGTGATGAACCACCTTGCAGGCTGCTTCACTGAAGAGCCGTTGCAGTTCCTCGCCGTAGCCTTCTTCGGCAGGACCCAGCAGCCAATAGGTGGCTCCAACTGCTTCTGCTAGGCGGATCGCTGCAGGAATGTTTTTGCGCTGAATGGCCCGCA
>CAMDAT010000075.1 GCA_945888825.1 Bifidobacterium breve
GTCTCAAGCCCTGTATCAGACACAGGGGTCGACGCTGTCTCAACAGAGTTGCTGAATGCCTCATGGGCTACGGCGGGGCTCACCTCGGCCGAGGTAGACCAGCGTGTTGCGGCAGGCCAGGTCAATACCTTGCCGCATGCCCCTGATCGCACCGTCGGGCAGATTATTCGTGCGAATGTGATCAACCCAGTCAACGGGATCGTCGGATTCATGTTGGTGCTGATCATTATTGCTGACGGCATTGGGCCGGACATGTTGTTTGGCGGAGTGATTATTACGAACTCGGTCATCGGCATCATCCAAGAATTACGGGCCCGCTCGGCGCTGAATCGCCTTGCCGTTTTAACTGCCCCTCATGCAGTCCTGATGCGAAACGGTGAGCAGTTCGAGTCAGGTGTCGAAGAGGTAGTGCTTGATGACTTGCTGATTCTTGCCCCGGGCGCACAGGTCGTCGTTGATGGCGAAGTAGTTGAGTCCACAGGATTGGAGCTCAACGAGTCGCTGCTCACAGGTGAGTCAGACCCAGAACACAAAGCCGTTGGAGCTCAGGTGCTTTCTGGCAGCTTTGTGTCCTCGGGATCGGGCAAGTACCGAGCGGTCAAGATCGGTGCCGATTCCTACGCTGCGAGCTTGGCTCAGGAGGCACGCAAGTTCTCTCTTGTTAACTCCGAACTTCGCTCTGGGGTGAACAGGATTCTGAAGGTCTTGATGCTGGCGATTCCACCCATTGCCATTCTGTTGTTCTGGCGACTGATGCAGACCAATGACGGTGACTGGCGCGTAGCTCTATCAGGGGTAGTGGCTGCCTCTGTTGCAATGGTGCCAGATGGATTGGTGTTGTTGACGAGCATTGCATTTATGGCCGGGGTGATCTCGTTGTCGAAGAAAAACGCGCTTCTGCGTGAGTTGGCCTCGGTCGAACTCCTCGCTCGAGTCGACACCTTGTGCCTAGACAAGACCGGAACGATTACCACCGGCAACATTGTGGTGGCCGAACTGCTGCATCTGGGCCAGGAATCCGGCTCCAAGGATGACCCGCAAGCCCAGGCAAGCCCTGAGCGACTGTTGGCGGCCGTTGGAGCGAGCGATCCCGACCCCAATGCAACCCAGCAGGCCATCGCAAAGGCTTATCCCGAAGCTCCAAGCTGGCAGCTCACGGGCACGGTTCCGTTCTCCTCGGCCCGAAAGTGGTCGGCGGCGCAGTTCAGCCCGGAATTAGGGGCTCAACCTATTGCGGTCTACATGGGCGCCCCCGAGTTTTTGTTAGATGAACACGAGTCCGAGATTTCTGCACAAGTTGCCGAGCAGGCTGAGATGGGCCGTCGCGTCATCCTCCTTGCCACAGCCGCAGAACTCACCGGAGAGAACCTTCCTACAGATCTTGAGCCACGAGCTCTCGTCCTTCTCGAGGACGAAGTTCGCGAGGATGCTCATGAGACGCTGCAGTATTTTGTCGAACAGGGCGTCACCCTCAAGGTCATCTCCGGGGATCACCCAGGAACTGTTGCAGCAGTAGCGCGGCGAGCGGGAGTGCCAGATGCTGGTACTGGCATCGACGCCCGAGACCTGCCCGAGGATGAGCAGGAACTCGCCGAGTTTGTGGCCAAGCACACCGTGTTTGGTCGAGTAACTCCTCGGCAAAAACGCGCCATGGTCAAGGCACTGCAGTCGCAGCAACATGTGGTGGCCATGACGGGCGACGGCGTGAACGATGTGCTGGCACTGAAAGATGCCGACATGGGAATCGCTATGGGTTCAGGCTCTGGGGCGAGCCGGTCAGTAGCCCAACTGGTGTTGATGGACGACAAGTTCTCTTCCTTGCCGAGCGTGCTGGCCGAAGGCCGTCGGGTGATGAACAGTGTGGAGCGCGCCTCGAACCTGTTTATTTACGGAACTGTGTATGCCGTACTCATCTCACTGACTGTTTCTGTGGCCGGGGCGGAGTTCCCCTTCTTGCCAAGGCACCTAACATTGGTGCGTGCGCTCAGCGTGGGAATCCCGGGTGTGTTTTTGGCGCTTGCTCCTGATCATCGACGCTCACGTCCTGGATTTCTGCCTCGTGTCGTCCGCTTTGCAGTGCCTGCCGGATTGATCGCGGGTACGGCTTCACTGATCGTCTACTTCACAGCACTAGCAGCGCAGGGATCGAACCTGACAGAGTCTCGAACAGCGGCAACAGTGACGCTGCTTGGAGTCGGCTTAGCCATTTTGATACGGCTGACCGGAAGCCTTCCTTCTTGGAGATGGGCGCTGATTGCGGCGATGGGAGTGGGTGTGGTTCTGGCCCTAACTCTTCCATTTACGCAGACATTCTTTGACTTGGAGTATCCGCCGCAGTCGGTCTGGCAGGTCATGTTGGTGGTGGTGATACTCGCAGGTATCACGGTGCAATTTGTTCCCGTGGCAGGTGACACAGACGAAGCGCCCTTGCCCGCGAACACTGGTGCCTGACCTGCGGTAAGTTTTGGTGTCGTATCCGATACCCAACATCACCCGAGAGGAATGAAGATGGCCTTTGAACTACCGCCACTTCCCTATGCCAAGGATGCCTTGGCACCACATATTTCAGAAGAGACTCTGGAGTATCACTATGGAAAGCACCATCAGACCTATGTAACCAACCTGAACAAAATGGTTGAGGGAACTGATTTCGAAAACTCCTCCCTTGAAGAGGTCATCATGGGCTCAGAGGCAGCCGTGTTTAACAACTCGGCGCAAGTCTGGAACCACACGTTCTACTGGAGCTGCATGGCCCCCGATGGCGGCGGCGCCCCCACCGGAGAGGTTGCCGAGGCAATCAATTCCGCATTTGGCTCCTATGACACCTTTGTCGAGAAGTTCAAAGAGGCGGCAACGACTCAGTTCGGCTCTGGCTGGGCTTGGCTCGTCGACGCAGGCTCTGGCCTTGAGATCATGAAGACTGCCAACGCAGATCTTCCGATGAAGCACAATGCCAAGGCCCTGCTGACCATTGATGTGTGGGAACACGCCTACTACATCGATTTCCGCAACGCCCGCCCGAACTACATCAGCACGTTCGTTGACAGCCTGATCAACTGGGACTTTGTCGCTGCCAACATGGCTGCGTAGTTGATTTTGTTTGCCTAGACCTTGAGCAGTCGCTGAACCCTCAGGGGTTGAGCGACTGCTCGGGCCTCAGGCATTCGCATTGTTCACACGTTCAGAAATTCCGAAGCCTGGGTGCACCAACTGCTCCCGCTCAGGTTTCGTTTGAACCGAGCAGTTCTTGATTCTGTAGGTGCAGATGTCGGCTGTTAGCGAGTCGCCTCCGTCAATCTGGGATGCGCAATACCGCTTCTTGTTGGCCGGCGTGGTCTGCCTAGTCACCGTGGTCGCCTTTGAGGCCATGGCGGTGAGCACAGTGATGCCAATCGTCGAGGATGACCTTGGCGATATCTGGCTGTACGGGTGGGTGTTCTCGGCGTTCTACCTTGGCACCCTGATCGGCGTCGTAGCAGGCGGCCATTCCGCCGATCGAACGCGACCAGTAGTTCCAATGATGCTGGGAATTGCGCTTTTTGTAGTTGGTCTTGTCATCGGTGGACTTGCCCCCGAGATGTCAGTGTTGGTGTTCGGTCGACTTCTGCAGGGGGTTGGGGCAGGGGTGGTATCGGCTGTGTCCTATGTCTGTGTGGGGCGCGGATTCCCAGCCGTGTTACACCCGGCAGTATTTGCCGTGATGTCAACGGCTTGGGTTGTCCCCTCACTGGTCTCGCCGCTTATGGCCTCGGTCATTGCCGACCGGGTGGGATGGCGTTGGGTGTTCTTGGGCCTGATTCCGGTCACCTTGGTGGTGGCGCTAGTTGGCGGCCGAGCAGTAGCCACTATTGGCGCGCCCGCAGAGACCCAACAGGACAAAGCCGGCACTCCCACTGGCAGGGTCGTGATTCTGGCGCTTGGGTCGGCGCTGTTGCTCGGCGGATTGGGAATGGAGGCCATCTGGATTGGACTCATTATTGCCACGGTCGGCATGCTCATTGCTCTGCCTGCATTCATCCGGCTGACACCGCCCGGCACGCTTGCAGCTCGGCCCCGTCTTCCGGCTGCGGTGATTATTCGGGGAGTGCTCACCTTTGGATTTTTCGCAGCTGATACCTTCATTGCGCTGTCGCTCACCTCTGTGCGCGGCGAGTCCACCATCTATGCAGGAGTTGTGCTGATCTTCTCAACTATTACTTGGACAGCAGGTTCTTGGCTGCAGGCGCAGTACGGGCGTCGAATTGGTGGGGGCAAAATGGTGGGGTTGGGTGGGTTAGCGCAGGCCATCGGCGCATTGATCCTGGCTGCTGCATTGAGCTCGATTGTGCCCGTCTGGTTCTGGATCCTTGGCTCGGCAATCATGGGCTTGGGTATGGGAATGGCCTACACGATGCTGTCGGTAGTCACCTTGGATGAGGCTGCGCTTGGCTCCGAGGGAGAGGCTTCTTCGGCCTTGCAGATGTCGGACATCTTGGGTGTCGCACTAGGGACCGGTCTAGCTGGAGTACTGGTCAGCTTGGGCGACCGAATGAGCCTTGATCCTTGGGTCGCACTCGCAGCGGTGTTTGCCATGTCGGCCCTTATGGGTGCGGCAGTTCTGGCCTTATCGCCCAGACTGTCTCGTCCCGTGGCTGTGCCTGGAGTGGTGAACTAGATCGCAGGCGGGGATTCAGAAACCTGAATCAAATTCTTGTAGAGCGCGTCGAAGATTCCGAGCAGGTCCTTTGCTCGATAGCCCAAATCGTGTACCGGTTTGCGATAGCCCACGGCCTCATTCAAGACAGTGCGCTGGGGAACGAACGGATGCCACACCGACTGCTTTCCCATCAGACGGTTGAGCGACTCCTCTTGACGATTGGCCTCGACCGAGGCAGAAGGGGATCGGTTCACGATAACCCCGCCGATATCTAGGTTGGGATTGAGTTCGCTCCACACCTCGTCGACTACCTCAAGAACTGCTTCAGCACCGCGAATAGACAGTGCCGACAACTCGACCACTAGGAACACCAAATCAGCAGCAGCTAGTCCGGAACGGGTGATCGGGCCAAGCGATGGCGCACAGTCAATCAGGACAAATCGGTAGTTGCTCGCAAGGGGCGCAACTGCTCGGCGAAGGCGCAGTGCCGACTCGGAGTGGGTTGCGTCACCTTCGCGATCGATCAGGTTTCGACTTGAGGGCAAAACGTCGATTCCAGCACCCCATCCAGAGGTGACCGTCGCGGCTGCAGCAACGGCAGGGTCCCCAGTCCGCAGCACGTCGCCAACGGACAGGTACTCGTTGCTGGCCTCAACCCCTAGCGCCCATCCAGCACTTCCCTGCGGGTCAAGGTCAATGACCAAGCAGGGATCACCTGCGCGCTGAGCTGCTGCAGCAAGGCCCAAAGTGATCGTGGTCTTTCCCACGCCACCCTTCTGATTCAAGATGGCTGACACGGTTCCCAAGGCCCATATCGTGCCACGTTGATGACCGAAGCTAAAAAGCGGCAGCAGTAGTGGGCTGACTTTGTTGCTCCCGGCTGCAATCCTGTCAGCATGAGTTTTTCTGACAGTGCCGCCACAGCCCGCAGCCAGAACGCTGCTGAGCATGTTGGACCAGTTGCAGGATCGCGAGCGGGGGATGCCTATTTGGTTCAACCGGATGCGGGAGCCAGCCACGGGGTCTTGTTGCTGCATTCCTGGTGGGGACTGACACGGGGAGTGAAGGACCAGGTTGAGTACCTTGCAGACGAGGGGTACACGGTGCTCGCTCCGGACCTCCTCGGCGGGGTCGTGCCACGTGATGCCGAACAGGCTCAGGAACTCTTAGCTGCCTCTGATCCGAACGCCACGGCGGCACTCATCATGTCCAGCCTGATTGCGTTGCGGGCGAACACGGCAGACCCCCAAGCACCTGTTTCAGTGATCGGGTATTCAATGGGTGCATCTTGGGGGCTGTGGTTAGCTACTCGGCTGCCGGCGGATGTTGATGCTGTAGTGGCCTACTACGGATCGCAAAACATTGACTTTGATGATCTGGCTGCGCCAGTGCTTGGCCATTTCGCACAGAGCGATCCGCTGGTGAGTGAGGACGATCTTGTTGAGATGCATTCGCGCTTGCTGCTGTCGGAGAAATCTGTAGACCTGTACCGGTATGAGGGAACAAGTCACTGGTTTGCCGAGAGCGGAGTGGATGGCCACTTTGATGAGGTCGCAGCAGACCTTGCCTGGCAGCGAACCATTGAGTTTCTTGCGCAACACGCAAGCTAGTAACCACCAGCACTAACCCGTTTCGTCTTGCGAGCGACCCCCTATAGGGGGTCGCTCGCATAACAGAGCGTGGGGAGCGGGGCTGGGGGTGACGGCTACCAGAGTTGGTCGGTGTAGATGTCTGTTCCGGGGATTGTTGGAATGAACGGTGCCACCAGGCGCACGGTGGCAAGGCCAGAATCGTTCACGAGCGTTGCGTACTGCTCGAGCAGAGGCATCTGATTTCGGGGGTCATCGGTCAGAAACAGCAAGCTCATGCTCCGCTGTCGCGTACCTGGCCCGGTGCCGAGCTTCATTGGAGCGTTGCCCTCTTCGCCCTTGGGGATGATTGGTCGCCAATGCAGAACCTGATCTACTGCGCCTGCGGTGCCATCGGCGGCGTCCGCAAATAACACAGGGGCAGCAGTGGTGTTGAACCACTCAGCAAAATCTGGGTGGCTGACCCCGTCGGCGCGATCAATATGCACGCTGACAAGGCCCTGATACGGGTGGTCAAGCGCCATGTGTGAAGGCACGCCGTCCTCGGTTCGATGGTTCTCGCCCACGATGAAATACAGCGAGGTGTGCGCATGTACCCGCTCATCAAAACCACGGTTGTTGGCGTACAGCTCAAAGACTTGCTTATTTGCCCAAGCAAAGTGCTCAGCCTCGTGACCTTTATGAATGAAGTAGGTGGCCAAGTAGGAGCCCGCATCGATGGGGTCAGCTACGGCGTATTCAGCATCGACCCCGGTCGGGAATCGCAGGTCCTTGAGTTCGCGAGTCGCCACCCAGCGCCGGTTAGCGAACAGCCAAGGCCCGACCATGCAACCTGAGTACAAGTGGTCCCGTTCGTACCACCTGTTGTACGCAACTTCATTGCCTGGAGTTGGGTCCACCAAGGTGAACAAGAGTGACCCAACATGTACTCCATCATCTGCGCCGTACGGCTCCACTAGTGCGCTCCTTTTTTGCTGATCCACTCACGGTAGTAGTGAAGAAGGTTGCGTGACAGATCGCAACGAAGCCTCGACAGCTAGCATCTGACGTTGTGAAGGCACCTCAAGTTGAGCCAGATTCGTTGAGCGAGGCTCACTATTTGGGATTCGACCGAGCGACTGATCGTCACCGCATGGGGCTTCGCCCGCTCGGTGAAAACTGGCTGGAACCAGACCGCCATAGCGAATGGCAACTGCAACTCAAACAGTCGCTTATCCGAAGCAATCGAGAGAAGTACATTGCAGATCCAACAACATCGGTGGCGCAGGCTGGCGTGGTCCGGCTGGCGGAAATGTTGTCTTTGGATAAACGCATCGAGCCAACGATTGAGGCTTGTGGCCTAGCAACCCAAGAGGACTGGTGCATCATGGCGCGTGAGGACACCTGGAGGCTACGAGCCGCATCCGTGTGCTTTCCGAGCAGATGGGTTCTGTCAGAAAAACTGGGTGGCACGGTGGCAGATATTCACGAACCGGTACCAAACTACGAAAAAGACCTAGGTGGACTTGTCGAGTCATTCTTGGATCGGCTTGACCAGAATCGCGCCGTGTGGCGACTGAATTGGGAGCTTTGGGACGACCCTCGATTGAGTCAGCCGTGGAGGAATGAGGAAGCTCAAATTTTTGATCTACCTCCGGTACACCTTGTCCCAGAGAGGGTTTTTCTGCGAGTTGAACGTCAGACCATGCGTCGCCTCACAGATGAAACCATTGTGTTTTCAATTCGCGTTCATCAGCGTCCGCTCGCTGACGTCATCAAACAGTCCGAAGCGCTCCTTCAACTTCGAAGCGCTTTTCTGGGAGAGGGCGGGTCGATTCTTGCCTCGAAGAAACTCGGAAGCCTGAGGGTTCCGGTTCTTGAATGGCTAGCAGGAACTGGGTGAATTGAATCGTTGAACTTGTACTTCAACGTTGGTAATTGGGGCACAACGGAGCGTTGTGGCACTTCACTCCCAGGGAGCTATTTATCAGTCGGGCGATAGGCTGATTGAGAAATCTTGATCTGCGGCTTTCGCACAATCACTGTCGGCCAAGTTGAGGAAGACATGTCCACCGAACCTGAACTTGAACCCGAAGCAAGAGCAGCAGGTTCCGAAGCGGAACCCGAGCTTCAAGCAGAAGCGGTTCTCGACCCGGCATCAGCGCTTCCAGCAAAACCCGTGATTGGTCAGAGCGCTACCTCGATGAGCCAAGTTGCGCATGCACCTGCATCTCTGGCGGCACCTCCAGCGACGAAGATTACCGAGGTGACGGTGACTTCAGTTTCACCAAAAGAAGTAGAGGTACGACTTGCCGATGGCCGCACTGGGGTAATTCCTAGTGCCGAATTTTCGGGCTCGGCAGTTATCGGCCAAGTTCTTCCAGCGGCAGTACTGGCTCGCGAGGATCCCAAGAATCGACCAGTCTTGTCTCAGGTATGGGCCCTCAAGCTGCAGGCCTGGGAACGTCTTGAAGCAGCCAAGAAATCTGGCACAGCCGTAACTGCGACAGTAACCAAGAAGGTGAAAGGTGGTCTGGTAGCTGATGTTGGTATGCGAGCCTTTGTGCCCACCTCGTTGTTCTCTGAGACCCCAGGGGTGACCCCAGAGTCACTCATTGGCACAGAAGTAGCGATGATGGTGGTTGAAATCGATCGAGATGTTGATCGGGTGGTCTTGTCGATCCGCGATGCTGAGCGCCGGCAACGCCGAGCTGCCGAACGTGAAGCTCTGCAAAGCCTCGCTGCGGGCGCAACGGCCTCTGGTCGCGTGGTGAGCATTGCGGAATACGGAGCAGTGGTTGACCTTGGTGGTCTGCGCGGGCTGATACATCGAAGTGAGTTGACCTGGGGTCGACTTGAGCGGACCGAGGACTTTGTAACCGTTGGCGAGGATGTTCAGGTACTTGTCCTAGAGGTGAATAAGTCCAAGCGCCGAATCAGCCTGTCGCTTAGGCAGCTACAGCCCGATCCGCTGGCCGGAATTGAGGTTGGCTCGATTCATTCGGCCACTGTGGTTCGAGTCGTGGAGTACGGGGTGTTTGCTCGCCTTGATGAGGGCGGGGCCGAAGGCCTGGTTCATCTGAGTGAGTTGACCGAACTGTATGGGTACCGCCCCGAGGAACTTGTCACGCCAGGCGAGCAGGTCATGGTGAAGGTGCTCGAGGTTGATACCAAGCGCCGGCGAATGGGACTCTCTGTGCGCAGGGTCCTTGTAGACGACTAGTTGCTCATCACCTTGGTCTAGTCATCAAGGTCAAGTGCGGGCACCTCTGCCGGGGTGAACTCGCATCGCATTCTTTTGATCCCGTGAATAAATGCTGACTGTAAGTACTCGGGTTCGCTGCTGATGCGAATATCTGGCAGCCACTGAAACAGTTCCTCGAAGATCACACCGATCTCTCGTCGGGCCAGATTGGCTCCCAAACAAAAGTGCGGACCCCCGGCGCCGAACCCAACGTGTTCATTCGGCTTGCGAAGAACGTCAAACTCAAAGGGTTTGTCGAAGACGCGATCATCCCGATTCGCTGACTCGTACCAAAGCGCAACCTTCTCGCCTTTCGCGATCTTGACGCCGCTGATTTGGGTATCGCAGGTAGCAGTTCTGCGAAAGTGCACCACCGGCGTCGACCAGCGAACAATCTCCTCGATAGCCGTTGGGGTGACTTCACCCAAGCCTGTCTGCCAGACCTGTCTCTGATCCTCGTGCTGAGTGAGTAGGTACAAGCCGTGGCTAATCGCGTTGCGGGTGGTCTCGTTGCCTGCAGCTGACAACAGAATAAAGAAACTTGCCATCTCCATGGGCTGTAGATGTTCTCCGTCAACCTCGGCATGCATCATGGCTGAGACAAGGTCGTCGGTGGGATTGGCTAGGCGGTCCTCACCCACGCGCTGCGCAAGCATCGCGAGTTCCATGACTGCTGACATAAGCGCTTCCATGGATGGAGTGAACTCCGGGTCGCCTGCACCCAAAATGACGTTGGTGAGCTCAAAGACCCGGTGCCAATCCTCTTGCGGAATTCCCATCATC
Organism: Bifidobacterium breve; assembly: GCA_945888825.1. GTDB lineage: Bacteria > Actinomycetota > Acidimicrobiia > Acidimicrobiales > Microtrichaceae > IMCC26207. The sequence continues at coordinate 10,232 of CAMDAT010000075.1, forward strand.
TCGCAAATGATTTGCAGCGGTAACTGTGCGGCGAGTTGTTCCACCGCGTCGCATTCACCGAGCTCAGAGATCGAGGCCACAATCTGTCGGGCCTTGACGCGCACATCCCGATCAATGAGCGCAACGCGCTTTGGCGTAAAGGCCCGGTTGACGATCATTCGTAGGCGGGTGTGGCGCGGTGAATCCATGTTGATCATCGATCCCATGAACTCGGCGATCTCGATGGGAAGATCAGGAATGTTCGTCCCTAAGCCGGAGCAAAAAATCTCGGGATGCCGAGAGACTTCCATGACATCGCTATGTCGTGACAGCGACCAGAATCCCGGGCCTTGGCCGAAGTCCGGGATGATCGGCTCTTCCATAAAGCAGATGGGAGCTGAGTCTCGTAGCTGCTGAAAGGTCTCTGCTCGAGTGGCCGAACCACTTGACCAGAAGGTCTCGCTGCCGAACAACTCAAGCTCTGCCGGTGC
>CAMDAT010000076.1 GCA_945888825.1 Bifidobacterium breve
CGCTCCTCGGGTGCTTCTTGACGAAGTTGTAGCCAGCACTCGAACAACATGCGAAGCCCCGAGGCCCCCACCGGATGCCCGAATGACTTCAGTCCACCATCAGTGTTGATGGGAAGGTCTCCGTGCAAGTCGAATGCTCCGGCCTCGACATCTTTCCAAGCCTCACCACGAGCCGAGAAACCAAGGTCTTCCATCAGGACCAACTCGGTTGGAGTGAAGCAATCGTGTACTTCGGCCATGGCCAACTCCGTGCGGGGGTTGGTAATACCCGCTTGTGCATAGGCGTCCTTGCCTGCTGCTTCACACTCATCGAAATGGGTGTAATCAAATTCGGGATCGGCAAGTCCAGAGCCGTTACCCGCAACCATGGCTAGGGCCTTTACGAAGATGGGCTTATCGGTGTACTTATACGCGTCCGCCGCGCGCACCACGATTGCAGCGGCAGCGCCGTCTGCTACGCCAGCACAGTCAAATACAGACAACATGCCAGCAACTGCAGGCATGGCGCAGATGGAGTCAACCGACATTTCGCGACGGAACTGAGCGCGCTCGTTCTTGGCACCATTGGAGTGATTCTTGGATGCAATCCGAGCCAGTGTCCGCCGCAATTCATTCGGATCAATGCCGTACTTGTCGGCATAGGCAGGGGCCACAAGAGAGAACATTCCAGCTGCTGTAAGGGTGCGCTGGGTACCATCGGTAGGAATCGGGAATGCATTGAGACCCTGATAGCCCGAGTCTTTTACCTTCTCTACGCCCACTGCGGCTGCGATGTCATAGGCACCCGAGGCCACTGCGTAGCAGGCCTGGCGAAGTGCCTCTGAGCCCGTGGCACAGTAATTCTCGACTCGTGTGACTGGCTTGTTCTGCAATTTCAGCGGCGCTGCCAACGTGACTCCCGACATGCCCGACTGAGCGGTTCCAAGCCACCATGCGTCAACTTGGTCCTTTTCAACACCAGCCGAGGCCAACGTGTCTGTCACTGCATCGATCAGCAAATCATCGGTGCTTCGATCCCAGTGTTCTTTGAACTGGGTGCAGCCCATTCCAATAATGGCAACCTGATCTTTAATTCCGTGGCTAGCCATGGTTAGTCCTGCTCCGTTTTCTCGAGCTGTTCGCGTGCTGTTCCTTGCCCTTTAACTGGGGCAGTTCCTAGCCCTCTAACTGGGCGAGCCTTCCAGAAATAGTTTGCAATCTCGTCGGCAGTGTTCAGCCTGCGGAACGTCATTTCGACAGTCATGCCGATCGTCACGTCAGCAGGACGAACATCAGTGAGTTCCACTGGGAGGCGACCCCCACCTGCGAAATCGCAGACTGCAAACACCACTGGAGGCGATGGCGAATAGGCAAGCGAGTCCACCGTAAAGGTGGCGACAGTTGCTGCAACATCGGCCATCGGGGCCGGCTCCATGTCATCGATGTTTCCACCCTCAAAGGACACCCGAGCAGGTGGCAGATGCAAAGCACCAGACTCGTGGTCCTTGGAACCAACAAAACCGTACTTCCAGTCCAAGCGGCGCTCAGCGGCAGCAGCCGACATACGAGCGGGCTCTGGGCGATTCGGTGGTTGGACAGGAAGTACACCACGCCAAGCTAAATATTTTGAATACAACAGCGTGTTATCAGCGTCATCGAGTTGATCTGCAACCGTGACCCCGGCGGCAGTGCCACTGTCACCCGAGACTTGGTCAGTTACTCGGAAGAAGAACACGTCTGCCCCGTCGGCCATAGCCAACAATGCAATGACTTGCCCTGGTTGAGACTGTTCAATGAGCGAAGTCAGCATCAGGAGGGGATGCGCTGCACCCGTAAAGCCCACGGAGCTAGCAAGTGAATCGACTACCTCTACCCCGGCAGCGCCAAGCTTTTTTGCAAGGGCAGCGCTTGCACGCGGGCGAGGGCCCACTAGTGCCACCTTGTCGAGTTGATCAAGCTGCAAGCCGGCATCTTTCAGTCCAGCCTCCCAGGCCTGAGCAGCTAGGTCTCCATAACGCTGCTCGCCAAAGCGATCCTCCCAGGATCTCGTGCGCGCCTCTCCCGGTGAGCGCCAGCGATCAAGAAACTCTCGCGTGGCCGATGCACCACCCAGGTACTCGGCAATCACGGCAACCCCAGAATCTGCTGATGCAGCGCCAACAAGCACTGCAGCGCCGGCATCTCCGCCGTCTTTCTCATCTACCGAGCCGGCGGGACCAGTTCGAACATCACCAGTCAGGACCAAGACGGCGGGATCGGTGGAGTGAAGCGCCGAACGCAGTGCCGCTGCAGGTCCACGCAATCCGGATCCGGCATCGGCCGCAATGACCTCGGAGCCCAAACGAAGCGCTGCGTGTGCGATCGTCGCATTGGTCTTTTCGGCGTACGTCGGCGAGGTGGTGCAGAACCAAACCGCTGCAGGATTGGCCGCTGGAGCAGCACCTAGGGCGCGACGGCCGGCATCTACTGCCATGGTGAGCGAATCCTCATCGTAGGAGGCCACCGATCGCTGCCCTTTGCCCGCAGATGAGCCAAGGACCTGGGTGATTGCCTCACGTTTAAGCCGCCAATGAGGCAAGTATCCCGCGGCGCTGATAATGCCTCGCATCTGCTGTCTCCTAAAGAACTTTGCTACGTCAAAAATTTAACTTTGCCTGAAGAATCTTGGCCAGCCTACAATCTCTGCTCAACAACACAGAATTGGGCAGCGAGGTGTTGAGTCCAATCGAGTGCTGTGAATCCTGGGGCAGTGAAGCGGTATCCTTATTTTTGAGGAGAAGAGCATGACTGAAGCCACCCAAGGTCGAAGAGAGCTAAATCGTGTGGCTAGAAATCACGACCTGCTTCTAGCAGCCACGGAAATCATTGCCACCGAAGGTGTCGAAGGCTTGACCATGACAGCAGTAGCCGAAAGTGTCGGCTGCGCTGTTGGCACTATCTATACCTACTTTGATTCAAAGTCCGGTCTGCTATCGGCCCTGCAATTGGCTGCGATTCAGACGCTCCTCGACACCTTCACCACTTCTGCAGAATCCTGGGAGCGGGCAATTTCCGATGCAGATCTTGACCCGGTGACAGCGGCACTCGTTCGTCTGGTGGCCATCGGGCAGATCCTCGTTGCTGCTGGAGACATTCACGAACGCGAGTTCGATCTGCTGCAGAAGTTGATCTCTACCCCGGCAGACCTGACTACTGACAGCGACCGACAGGAAGTCATTCCCCTAGCTCTCGAGTTGCTCGACACGGTCCGAGTGTTCATTGATCACGCCACTTCAGTTGGGGCGCTCTCGCTACCAAATTCGGATTCATCTGTCAGTCGAGCTATTCGCTGGGCGGGAGGGATCAACGGTGCGTTACTCGTCTCGAACGTAGGCATCGAAGCTAACCGCAAGAACCCACCATTATTTGATGGTCAGGCCCTAGCTCTGAGTCTGGCCCAAGATCTGCTGCGGAGTTGGGGTGCACCGCTACCTGACCTAGATGCGGCCAACTTATTTGTGGATCACCTCATCGCAACTGAGCAACTCGTAGCGCTGCGTTCACAATCGCTCATTGATCTGACCATGACAACAGGGTCGCAGCCACCTTCGACGATCCTGACTGACTACCTCATCGAATGACGGCCTCATCGAATGACGGCCCAATCGACTGACGGCCTGATCGACTGGGTCATGCTTGATCTGCCACGATGTGATCTATGCAGCTTGGCGATATTGCAAACCCCGAAGCCTTCATCAACGGAAAGCCTCTTGATGGAATCCGAATTTTAGCAGCGGAACAAATGCAGGCTCTGCCCTATGCCACCCAACTACTTGCTCGCCTTGGAGCAGAGGTGGTCAAAGTTGAACACCCGACCCACGGGGAATCCGGACGGGGGGCGTTACCAGCCATGCGCGACCCTCAAGGCAGGGAAGTTGGCGCTACCTTTCTGCGAAATAACTTAAATAAGCGCTCCGTGGGAATCGACCTAAAAACCGAGCAGGGTCGCGAGCTTTTCTTGGATCTAGCTGGCGAGTTCGATGTTGTTGCCGAGAACTTCAAGGCCGGCACCATGGATCGTCTGGGCCTGGGGTACGAGGTGTTTGCCGAGCGCTACCCCAAAATGATTTATGTCTCAGTCTCTGGTTTTGGCAACCTTGGAGAGTCCCCGTACCGGGCTTGGCCGGCCTACGCAATGGTCCCCGAGGCAATGTCGGGCCTCTACGAGTACGCCCGCCAAGATGGCGAACCGCCGCGAGTGATTCCAGCAGGTGCCCTCGGAGACATCAGTTCTGCGCTGTTTGCAGTCATTGGAATCCTTGCTGCAATTCGCCACCGAGACTCGACGGGAATCGGTCAGTACGTTGATGTTGCGATGCTGGACTCCATGATCGCCATGACCGATGTCATTACCAACTTTCATTCGCTCGGAGTCACCGACAACACCCCGCACTCAATCATGTCTGGCTTCCAAGCTAGCGACGGCTGGTTTGCTGTTCAGGTTGCCCGTGAGCATCAGTTCATGAAACTCGCAGAACTCGTAGGCCACCCAGAATGGCCACAGCAACCCGCCTTCGCCACCCGACGCGGCTGGGCCGACCAACTGGAGTCCGTGGTTCGCCCGGCAGTGGAACATTGGGCAGCGGCCTATACCCGCCTTGAGGTATGCGAGATTTTGGGAATGGCTGGAATCCCCGCCGGCCCTTGCTTTACTCCTGCTGAGATCATCGCTGACGAACATGTGGCAAGGCGAAACATGCTCGTCGAGATGCCCCGGGTAGATGGAGTCGAGGAACCCGTGTTGATTCCAGGCAACCCAGTCAAGATGTCAGCCGTTTCTGAGGGCCCCGAGACGCGAGTCCCTTGGGTAGGGGAACACACCCAAGAAGTACTCCACGCAGAACTCGGACTCTCAGAAGCTGAGCTCAGCACCCTGCGCGAGCAGGGCGTGATTGCCTAACTCAGGCTGCAGCGCCGTCGAACAGTGCAGCAGCGATGAGTTCCTCGCAGCGTGCAGTGTCGTTGAATGAGATCTGCAACTGCTTTGCCCGGCGGAAGTACAACTGGATCTCGTACTCAACCGTAAAGCCCACTCCGCCAAAGATCTGCTGGGCCATTGCTGTGGTGTCGCGGTAGCTCTTGCAGGTGAACGACTTAGCCATAGGCGCCAAGCTAGAAATTGGTCGACCAACAGAATGTGCCCAAGCAGCCTCGTGGACGAGCACCTTGCCGCCATCAATAGAGGTCTTGGAGTCGGCCATATAGTGCGCCAGAGCCTGGAAAGCACCAAGTGGCTTATCAAACTGCTCGCGGTCTTTAGAGTATTGAACCGTAATCTCGAGGGCGTGCTCTGCACCGCCGGTTGCCATGGCAGCAGCGAGCACCATGCCCTCTTCCATGACCTTTTCCCAGGTTGCCCAACCAGTTCCAGCTGCGCCAATACGATCCTGAGCCGAGACTTGAACTCCATCAAAGTCAACCCGGTACTGCGTGTCCGAACTGATGGACATCCGCTGCGAGAGCGTTACCCCGTCAGCTGTGGGATCAACCAGAAAGAGATCGACATCCCCAGCGCCTTCACCAGTACGGGCGAGCACAACGAGCCGGTCTGCCGAAGATGCAAACTGCACATGCTGCTTCGTCCCAGTCAGGGTAAATCCTTCGCCGTCATTCACAGCGCGCATCTGCACGCCTCGAGGGCTACAGCTGTTTTCGGGCTCAAGCCATGCCGGAGTGAGAATCACTTCACCCTTGGCAATTCTTGGAAGCCAACCGGCTTTTTGCTCCTCGGAGCCCGCTCGCACGATTGCTCCGGCAGAGAGGACACAGCTCACTAGGTGAGGAGTCGGAGCTAGTGCTCGGCCAATTTCCTCGTACAAGATGACGCCTTCGATCATGGTCATCTCGGAGCCGCCATACTGCTCAGGCAGAAGCAATCCAAGCAGATCCAACTCTGCAAGTTGCGCCCAAAGCTCGACCGAGTACCCGGTCGGGTCATCCTCGGCAGCGCGCACTTCCTCAAGGGATGCGTACTGGGCCAACAGGCCTGCGACCATCTCTCGCAACATGTCTTGTTCTTCTGTGAAATCAAGGTCCAACATGTAATTTCTGCTTTCTCTGTTCTGGATTGGTGATTACGGAACCCACTGCTCGCCTGAACGCGACCAAGGGTTATCTGTTGATGAATCTGGTAGGGCAAGGCGCACCTCGCAGGTGGAGGCAACGACATAGCTTGAAGGATCCGCTTCAGCAGCGCCTACCGAGAGCGCAACATCGATCGATACCCAGCCACAGCCAGCAGAGTCGGTTGAAACTGCAGTAACTATGGCAGTAAAGACCATGCGATGGCCCGGAAAGACCGAGGTCTTCATGCGGAACTTCATGCGACCTAAGCGGGCGCGGGGTCCGGCCCAATCTGTGACGTAACGCTCGAACCATGCAGCTTGATTCGGCGTGTTCAAGAAAATGTCTGCTACGCCGTTGCGTTCGGTTGCGAACTTGTAGTCATGATGCATAGGTCGCCAGTCACGGCTAGCAAGCGCACCCAGCACAACAGTGGTCGGCGTCACATCGATTGCTAACTCGGGCAGGGACTGACCGACTGCAACCTGGTCCAACAGGATTCTCGCCTCGGCAGTCATGACGCCGCTACTTCTTGGTCCCGGCGATAACCAAACCCGGTATAGGACTCAATGCCGACCAACGCCCCGTGTTGGTTTTTGAACTCAACGTCAATGACCCAAAATCTCCCGGAACCTAGCTTGGTGGTCTTGGGGCCCGAGACCGATTTGAGTACTTGGGAGTTACTGATGCGATCCCCAGCACGGACTGGCTCATAGAAAATAATCGTGTTGTCCGTCATCACTGCCTCGGGAAGTTCAAAAATCTTCTTGAGGTCAAAGTGCACCTGCAGAGCTACTTGCTCACCCTCTGCTCCGGGCTCCCAATAGTGCGGCCGCATCCAGAGTGACAAGGTAGTCGGCGGAAGAATTCGGCCCGAGGTCAACTCTTGAGCGACTGCATCATCCCAAAAAAGTGGATTGGCATTTTCAGTGGCTGCGAGCGTGTTGTAGGCATAACTGTTTTCTACATCGAACGTTGCAATCTGCAGGTACTGCGACACACCAATCACCGAGGTCACTGCAACGGGTAGGTCGGTCGGGTTGTTATCAGTCATGCGATTGCTCCCGATACTTCGAGTTCGGCAATCTCAGATTCAGCCAATCCGAGCTGAGTCAAGAGTTCCATGGTGTCACTCACAGCACCATCACGAATCTGATACGGCCCATCGGGTGCAACCGTTCCTGCCCATGTGGGCGCACTCTGCAAGAACTCTCCTGCTGTATCTGAAACTGCGGAGGCAACGAGACTGCGAGCGACATATTGCTCGTCGACGACTGCCTCGGCCACGGTATTGACTGGCGCAACGCAGGTGTTCGCTGCGCCAAGAACCTCGACCCACTCATCTCGGGTTCGAGTAGCAAACCGCTGCGCTAACGCTGCGCGAATCTGATCCTGCTTCTCGTCATCGAGTTGCGCATCAGCAAACTCGCCGAGTTCGAGGAGTTCGCATAGGTTCCGCCAGAACTGACCCTCGATAGCACCAACAGAAATGTGTTTTCCATCGGAGCAGGTGTAGATCTCGTAGCACGCGTACCTACCCGTCAGTATGTAATGACCGGGGCCTGGTTCGACTCCCGTTGCAAGGTACTCGTCCACATACAGCGACATCAGAGCGAAAGCCCCATCGGCAATCGAGACATCGAGATAGCTTCCGACACCCGAGGTGGCTCGGCCTAAGAGCGCGGCCATGATGGCCATGCTGGCTTGCATGCCACCGGCTGCAATGTCGGCAACTGTGGCACCGGGCAGCGCTGGCCGGCCATCAGCTTGACGGCCCGTGCAGTCCAAAAATCCGCTCGTGGCCAGGTAATTAATGTCATGACCTGCCCACTGAGACCGCGGTCCTGTTTGCCCAAACCCACTTGTTGAGCAGTACACGATTCCGGGGTTGCGCTGATTCACATCCTCGTAGCCAATCCCTAGGCGAGCAACTACGCCTGGCCGGAAAGATTCGATGATCACATCCGCAGTGTCAGCAAGTCCTAGAAATGCCTCACGACCAGCCTCAGCCTTGAGGTCAAATAACGCTCGCTTCATATTGCGGTTACCTGAGTAGGCGTAATACGGAGGCACAATCTGCACTGCGCCAGCGCGAGGCACTGCGCCAATCTTGATGACCTCGGCGCCGTAGTCAGCCAAGGTCCTTGACGCGCGCGCACCCGGACCCACCGAGGCAAGGTCAAGTACTCGGATATTCTGCAGCGCTGGTTGGCTCACGTTGCCTAGAAGTTTTTGGGTAGGCCTAAACCGCGCCGAGCGATGATGTTCTTCTGGATTTCTGAAGAGCCACCGCCAATGGTGTCGATCACGGTGTAGCGATAGGTGGACTCTGATCGTCCCGCCATAGGTGCATCTTCGGTCTTGACGCGAAGCTGGGAGCCGGGGCCGCCAATATCCATCGATGCATCTGCGAGTCGTCGTGACAATTCGGTCGCAAAGAGTTTGTACTCGGATGCAATCACTGTTGGCGGCTGGTACTCCTTACCGGCACGAACGAGCGCTTCAACCTTGACTGCCTCGGCAACAAACTTGAGTCCCATGACTCGCGCCACCTCGGCCTCGGTGTGAAGTGAAGCCATGCGAGAACGGATAACGGGATCGTTCTTGAGCGGTTCACCGTCACGGACTGTGGTGCGGACGTACTCGGTCAACAAGTCAAGGCGCTGCTTGATCGGGGCATAGGTAAACATCGTGAAGCGCTCAAGGTCGAGCGCCTGAGAGATGTACTTGAACCCGTAATTGACCTCGCCCACAACAAACTCATCTGGCACAAAGACGTTGTCGAGCCAGACCTCGTTCGTCCGCTCATCACCCATGGTCCAGATGCCATTGATGGTGATCCCCGGGTCATCCATCGGAATGAGCATCAGTGAAATTCCGAGATGCTTATTGTCCTGATCAGTACGCACTCCGCACCAGTACCACTCTGCGAAATGTGCCGAGGTAGTCCACGTCTTCTGGCCATTTACTAGCCAGCCAGTCTTGCCATCTGCGTTGGTATGCGGCACACCCTTCATGCGCATCGAGGCGGCATCAGAACCGGCGTTGGGCTCGGAATAGCCAACAGCGAACTCAACATCGTTTTCTAGAATCATGGGAAGGAACATGTCCTTCAGGAAGTCTGAACCGTGAGCGATCAGCGTCTTGCCAATGATGCCAACACCCTTACCAATCTGGGGTCCACCTCGTCCGGCAAGTTCCTCGTTCAGGATGTACTCGTAGACACCCTCGCCTTCTTGACCGCCGTACTCCGTTGGCCAGGTAATGCCGAGCCACCCCTGATGACCTACCTCTTTCATAAAGGCACGGCGTTCTGGAGTATCAACGATTTGCGCCATGTTTTCACGGGTCACATCGAAGATCTCGATGGTGTCGTGATCATCGCAAAAGGCAATGACTTCCTTGTTGAATGCTTGCTGATCTTCTGAGTACTCGAAATCCATTTTTTTGTCTCCGAACTTGGAATCTGACGACCCGTCAGATTGTAGTCACAATTCTGTCGGTTTTGCCTAGCGGGCTGTTGTACATGACTCGCGCCATGGCATCTCGCAGTTGCCCGATCGGGACTCCCGACTGTTTTATTCCAGCCTGATGCGCAGCGACATGGGACAGCATGGATACGAGCACTACTGCAGTTGCCTCGGGGTCCACCTCTGCAGCCGCAAAGCCCGCTGCACGTTGGCGGGTCAGCACTTCAGTCGCAGCCACCGTAAAAGTGTTCAAGAGTTGAATCCGGCAGTCCCGGAAGCGCTGATCCCCCTCGAGTGCTGCTAAGTCGATGACAGCCATCAACGCCGAGTGATCGGCCCAGAAATCTAGGAATGCATCAGCCACAGCCTCGCAGGCGAGATAGGCATTTTGGCCATGCCAGTTGGCGGCTTTCAAGGGACGAATCAATCGCTCGCCACCCTCCCCCACTAGCCGATCGGCTAGTGCCAACAGCGCCGACTCTGCATCTGGGAAGTACTGGTAAAAGGTGGCTGGGGATGTGCCGGCCTCTCGAGCAATGTCCACCACTTTGAGATCACGGTACGAGGTCGTCTCGAGCAGGTCGCTCGTGCATTGCAACAGCCGTTGGCGCGTGGCTATGCCGCGACGGCCCGGAACTCGGCCGTCAACTGCCCGCAGGTCAGGATTCTCTGAGGGCTCAGCAGCGCTAGTCACGGCATACAAGCTAGAAGAGTCGCGTGAAAAACCAAACCAAAACCCCAATCGCTGCGAACCAAGCCAGAACGACCATCAGCAATCCGAGCAGCGCGACACCAACCATGAGTGCCAGCACTGCAAGCGATGACCGCCGAGTAGCCCGTCGGTCAGCTAGGTCTCGCTCCATCAAAACCAAGTTGCGAATGTTGGCCTTGTAGACCATGTCAAAGAGTGCACCAGCAAAAGGAATCAGACCCACCGTGGCCTCAATCCCAACGTTGATCAGCATCCTCAGCAGCGTGGGAACGCTGACACCGGCGGCAACCCCAGCAAGAACCACTGCCATAGACAGAGCTACCCCAGCAGCGTCCCCGACAACGGGAACCAAAGTGAGCAGACCGTCAATCCCAACTCGGCGATCAGTAGTTCCCGGCACACGAAAGGCGCTATCAAGGATCCAGGCAAGTCGTTC
>CAMDAT010000077.1 GCA_945888825.1 Bifidobacterium breve
GTGCCAGGCTCAGAAACAGCTCATCGATCAGGTCGAGTTCGTGCAACTGCCCAAGCAGTGTCGGCCCACCCTCGCACAGAACTATGCGGACTCCGTCGGAATAGAGAGAACGCATTGCGGCCTGCAGGTCCACACCTCCAGAGCCAAGCCCCCGCAGTTCTACCCCCGCCGGAACACCAGAAGTGTCAGCACCTGCTGGATGCAACAGCAGCGGCTCCACACCTTCTCCAGACAAAAACGGTTGGTCCTCGGCCAGCCTCAGCGACCGGCTCACCACGACAAGGCGAGGTGCCGGGGTGGGGGTAAACACCCTTCGTTGATCTGCGAATTCAGCCATTGCAGTGGGGCGACGGTAACGCTCGGCTCGTGCAGTTCCGGCTGCAACGAGTACTGCGTCGGTCGAAGCGCGAAGAGCATGAAAAATCTCTCGGTCCTCGGGACTGCTCAGCGCTCGAGAGACTCCCGAAATGGCATACGCACCGTCAGCGCTGGCCACCATATTTGCCATCACCCAAGGACGTCCGGATGGTGCTTGCCTGTCGGAACGGTCCAACACAGCGGCGACCGCAGAAGTTGCTCCGTCTTGATCGAAGAGTTGTTTCACATGCCGAGAATAGCGAATTCTCGTTTATACACAGTTTTCCCCAAGGGTTGTGGAGAAGTTTTCCGGAAATTCACATGGTTATCCCCTTTTGTCCCACAGGCAGTCCTTACTAAGTTACGTCCCGTAGGTTGTGGCATGGACGATCGGAATGGTGGCTGGCGTAGCACTGCGTGTGCAGGGCTGCGTCTCCTGGGGGTCGGAAGGCGAGTCATTCATCTGAGTGACTCGATCAACCGGCTGGTCTTCGCCCGGTCGTCTATGCCCGCCCAACCGATCAACGGCACCTGCGTGGACAGCAACTCTGTTCCTCCCTCCTACAAAGGCGATTCAAGTGTCTGTTACTTCTGACTCAAGCAAGCCTGCCTCTTCTCCATCAGGACCTCCCGCTCGACTGCGGCGACACTTCACGGTGCCCGGTCGATCCCCGTATGCAGATCTGATCTGGCAACGAAGAGATGCTCGGCTCACCGACTACCGCGATGGGTCTGTGGCATTTGAGCAACTTGGTGTTGAGTTCCCTGAGGGTTGGTCTGCAACGGCATCAAATATCGTGGCCCAGAAATACTTTCGAGGGCTCTTGGGATCACCAGAGAGAGAGGACTCCCTTCAGCAAGTTATTGACCGCGTGGTAGGAGCGCTCACCACCTGGGGCGAGCGAGACGGTTACTTTGCGGACGAAGAAGAGTCCGATTGCTTTGCCCAAGAACTTCGTTACCTCTTGGCGCATCAGATGCTCTCGTTTAACTCGCCTGTCTGGTTCAACATCGGTGTTCCCGGAGTGGCCCAACAAGCCTCGGCATGTTTCATTCTTGATGTTGAAGACAACCTCCGCTCCATTCTGAACTGGTATTCCGAAGAGGGCGTCATCTTTAAAGGCGGGTCCGGCGCAGGTGCAAACCTGTCAAAGCTGCGCTCCTCTCGAGAGCATCTCAGCGGCGGCGGAACTGCCTCGGGGCCGGTCAGCTTTATGCGTGGCGCGGATTCCTCAGCAGGAACGATCAAGAGCGGGGGAACTACCCGTCGCGCAGCCAAGATGGTGATTTTAGATATCGATCACCCAGATATCGAAGAGTTCATCTGGTGCAAGGCCAGAGAAGAGCGCAAGGCCCGCGTGCTCAGAGACGCTGGCTTCGATATGGATCTAGATGGCAAAGACTCCATCTCGTTGCAATACCAAAATGCGAACAACTCTGTCCGGCTCAGCGACGAATTTATGCAGGCTGTTATCGCTGGCGAAGAATTCGACCTAGTCGCACGGTCCACCAACGAAGTCGTTGAGCGAGTACCTGCGCAAGAACTCATGCGTCACATCGCCCAGGCTGCTTGGGAATGCGCTGACCCGGGAGTGCAGTTCGGAAGCACCATCAACAGGTGGAACACCACGCCGAATGCTGGCGAGATTATGGCGAGCAACCCGTGCTCGGAGCACCTCCGACTGCCGAATAGTGCATGCAACTTGGCCTCACTCAACCTCTTGCGATTCCTGAACGAAGAGGGCAGTTTCGACATAGAGGCCTTTGAGCGGAGCGTTCGGATTGTGGTGACCGCACAGGACATTCTGGTGGGAGCCTCGGACTACCCGACGGAATCAATTGCAGAGATGACCGCACAGTCGCGCGACATCGGAATTGGCTATACCAACCTTGGCGCAAGCCTCATGGCCCTGGGCTACCCATACGACTCAGAACAGGGGCGAGCTTGGGCGGCATCAATTACTGCGCTTCTGACGGGAACTGCTGCAATCCGTTCCACTGAGCTAGCTCAGTCGCTTGGCCCCGCACCGCTTTTTGCTGCTGATGCTTCAGGGTGGATTGGCGTGTACCGGATGCATCTTGGAGCGGCAACTCATATCGGCTCGGTGGATGTGCAACCCGAACTGAACGATCGAGTCGTCCAGGTTTGGTCCGAGGCGCTCGAGCGGGTGCAGCTAGTCGGCAGTCGCAATGCCGAACTCAGCGTTGCTGCACCAACTGGAACGATCAGTTTCATGATGGATGCCGACACCACGGGGATTGAGCCTGATCTTGGCCTGGTGAAATTCAAGAAGCTTGTTGGCGGTGGCACCCTGCAAATTGTTAACCAGACAGTTCCGCGGGCGCTGCGCCGCCTCGGGTACACGTCCGAGCAAGTCGCAGAGATCGTGGCCTACATAGCCGAGCAGCAGTCTGCCCTCGGAGCACCGCACCTTCGGCCCGAACACCTAGCGGTGTTCGCCTGTGCCATGGGAGACAACGTGATCTCGTACGGCGGACACCTGCGGATGATGGCTGCGATTCAGCCGTTCTTCTCGGGTGCGATGTCCAAAACAGTCAACGTGCCAGCCGAAACTACCGTGGACGAGGTCGAACAACTCCTGATCGATGCATGGCAGATGGGCATCAAATGCGTGGCTCTGTATCGGGATAACTGCAAAGTGGGACAGCCCCTCAGCACCGGAAAGCAGACCATTGAACTGCCTGCGGAACTCGTGGCTGCAAAGCCCGTCCGCGAGAAGCTTCCACGTTTACGTTCCTCTCGAACCTTCGAATTTCGAGTGGCTGACTGCAAAGGGTTCGTCACAGTGGGGGAGTACGAGGACGGTCGCCCAGGCGAGCTCTTTATTCGTGTCTCCAAACAAGGCTCCACTCTGGCGGGAATCATGGATGCCTTTGCAATCTCAGTGAGTCACGGACTGCAATATGGGGTTCCACTCAAGGCGTTCATACATGCATTCGTTGGCATGCGGTTCGAGCCTGCGGGCATCACTGATGACCCAGAAGTCCGGTTGGCTAACAGCCTGATTGATTATCTGTTCCGCAGATTGGCCTTGGATTACTTGACCTACCCCGAACGACTAGATCTTGGGGTGCTTGGTACGGACGAGCGGCTGCAGCAGACTTTGCCTGGGGTAGAAGAGCATGCGGTTGGTTCCTCTCAGGGCCTTGACCTGGCAAGTTCTGCCACCGAGGCCGATCGCAATTTCGTCGAGACCACGTCAGCAGAACCCTCAGTTTCTGATTCGCCTCTGGGTCAAGCAATGGATGCTCCGCTCTGCATGCAGTGCGGAATTCAAATGACTCGGGCCGGTTCGTGTTACGTGTGCAGCGCATGCGGCAGCACCAGCGGCTGCTCCTGAGTCTCACCAAACTATTGGTGTCCCCTTAACGCTGAGGTAGTGGAGGAAGGTGTGGCTTTCTCCGTTGAGCACGGCCTAGATCGGGGAGTCCCCGCGACGCTCGTTGCTCTCTTGCTCCGCAAGGTGCGTGATGATGGTCTCTGCGATGTCTCCGAAGGAGTCAAGCTGTTCATCGGTCAGTGCATCAACAAAGCTGCGCCGCACTTCCACCAGGTGTTTCGGTGCGGCAGCTTCGATCGCAGCAAGTCCAGCATTGGTGAGGACCACGTTGAACCCGCGAGCATCTCCTAGGCAAGGCTCCCGTGAAATTAAGCCGCGTGATTCCATCCGGGAAAGCTGATGTGAGAGTCGGCTGCGTTCCCATGCGAGTGCGCTGCACAAGTCCCGAGATCGGATTGTTCTTTCGGGCGCCTCTGACACGTTGACAAGGATTTCAAACTCGGCCTCCGTCAGGAGGCACTCACTGCTCATGTGGCGCGCCAAGTGGCTACCGAGGGAAATGCGCATGCTTTGGTATCCGCGCCAAGCTCGCGCTTCACGCTCGTTGAGCCAGTTAGGTTCCATTTCCCAATCATAGGCTTTGTTGACATGTCAATACCGTTAGAGTACTTTGTGGACACATCAACAACCCCCTGAAAGGGAGACTCAATATGTCAGCTCAAGACACCAAAGAACTGCTCACTGCGGGCACATGGACCATCGACCAAAGTCATTCGGAAGTTGGATTCACCGTTCGGCACCTCGGAATCGCAAAGGTGCGTGGAAGGTTCCAAACCTTCGCTGGCACCCTCAGCATCGGAGAAGATCAACTTGCAAGCTCCGTGAGCGCCACAGTGGACCTGACCTCAATTGACACCAACAACAAGCAGCGAGATGGTCACCTGCAGAGCGCGGACTTCTTCGGTGTTGACGAGAATCCAACGATGACCTTTGAGTCCACAGAGGTAACCGAGCATTCTCTTGCCGGCAATCTCTCGATTAATGGAGTGACCAAGCCCGTTGTGTTCAACCTCGAGTTTCATGGCGTGACCACTGACCCCTATGGGGCAACCCGTTCTGGGTTTAGCGCTGCAGGAGAAATCCTGCGGCGCGAGTTTGGGATCTCCTTCAACGCTCCAGCCGGCCTCGATGGCATGCTCATCAGCGACAAGGTGACTATCGAACTCGAAATCGAGGCAGTTCCGGCGGAGTGAGTCTCTGTTCTCGATCTCTGCCACCCCGGTAGCAATCTTGCTTTAGGGGTGGCAGACGAGGGCTACTGCCTCATCACCCCGCTCGAAGCCGAAGAGAGCATCGAGTTCGAGCGGGAAGACGTGGGGCGTCGGATCAGCCGACTCGCACTCGAACTCGTCACTCACCTAGCGAGCTGGGATCAGACTGATCGAGTTCTGCGCTTACCTACAAGCATCAGGAGTCCGCCAAGAACTGCAAGCACAACGCCGATCCCCACGAGTCTGGCGCTGCTTGATCCGGTTGCAGCCAGTTTTGTTGGACTGACTTCAGTGGGTGTCGTAGTGGGTGTCGTAGCGGGTGTCGTAGCGGGGGTGGTAGTGGTGGTCGTAGTGGTGGTTTCAGCTGCAGCGACTGTAATTCTGGTGGTCGGGTTGACCGCAACTTCCTTGCAATCCAAAATGGCGGTGGTTTCATCGGCTGCTACCGCTACATCATCACAAATTTTTATGAACCCGACGGCGCGAATCGTATACGAGCCTGCTGGAAGGTTGGCCGGCAAGGTTGTGGTCAGCGTGGCGACACCACTTGAGTTAGCGCTGGCTGATCCCAAGGATTGTGAAGGTGATTCTAGGCTGAACGCAACTGCCGAGTCTGGGTCGAACTTCTGAGCGGTGACCGTAATTGGCCCACCTGCAGAAGGCGCAGAAGGACTAACAGTAACGGAATCCGGTTGCCCCATACCCGCTGATGCGGAACCGGTAGACAGCACTAGGACTGCGGCCAAGCCGCACAAGGCAGCTAAAATCTTCGTTGCACTAGAGGAGGGCGGTTTGATCATGGCTGAACCTGACCTTTCTAGATGAGCTATTGATTGTAGTACAACGCATGCCTCGCTCAAGGGATGATCTCGCGGGGAAGCGGGAATAACTGCAGGCCAGCGGTTGGCTCCGCGAGTTCAATCACAATTTCGGCTAGCTGCAGCCCCGTATGCTCGGTCGGGTTTCTAGTAGCCGCGGGGCCCGTTAGCTAGCTGTCGAGTAGCAACAAGATGCCCGCTGCCTGATCCTCTACAAACCAATAGCTAGGGGTCTGAGCGCCATCGCCAAAGATGCTGAGTGGCCGATCGGCAAGTGCTTGGGTGATGAAGTTGGGCACCACTCGGCCATCCTCGGCTCTCGATTGGCAGAGAAGGGTCGAGCTGGGTTGGTCGATGAGGACACATGCCGGGAGGGGACCCCCCAATTGGTTAGGTGTGGTTGAGCTTCTCGGCAGGTTTAGGCACCGGGTACCGATCCTGAGCCATGATCTAGTAGTGACTGATGAGGATGTTCCCGGAACCCCTAGGGACGAGGGCGATGATGACTGGGGAGTTGACGCTGCACTCGGAGCGGCAACCCGTGCTGCTCGAGCGGCTACTGATGTCGCCTCCGCTGTGGGAGGATCCCTGCCCGCAAGATTAGCGGCGGCTGCGGCAAAGCGACTGACCGAGCCGTTAGCCAAAGAAGGCCACGAGGTCCGCGAGCGACTGGTGACTGATGCCGGCCCCGTTGCCCGTGATGCAATACAACGGGTAACCCCTGGGGTGATTGACGCAGTCAACATCAACGAAGTCCTCGCTGCAATCGACATGGACGCACTGCTTGACCGTATTGACATCGACCGCCTAGTCGGGCGAGTTGACGTAGGCGGGATTGTTTCCAAGGTCGATGTGAACGAACTTGTGCAGGGAGTTGACGTCGATGGGATTGTTTCTCGTGTCGACGTGGCTGCAGTGGTTGAGCGCGTAGATGTTGACTCCCTGATCTCGAAGGTGAACCTTGACGCTCTGTTGGAACGCATCGACATTGGGCTGCTGCTCGATCGAATCGACCTAAACCTGCTGCTCACCAAAATTGACCTGAATGAACTGCTCAAGAATGTCGACCTGAATGCGCTGCTCGAAAACGTCGACCTTGATGCATTGCTCGACAGCGTGGATATGAACTCGCTCGTCAACAAACTCGATATCGACTCGCTCGTTCGCAATACCGAGATCGGCAGCCTGATTGCGCAGTCAACTTCTGGCATTGCAGGAGAAGCACTCGATGTGGTGAGGAGCCAGGGTGTGGGCCTTGACAATTTCTTGAGTCGCTGGGCCAACCGGGTGCTTCGAAGAGATCCAATCGCCCTGCCTGCTGGGCCGCCACTACTGATTGAGTTAGCCCCATTAGCGCTTCCAAGCGGACAGAGTGACTCAGAAAAGGCCCAGTCGTGACTGATATCTCGCAACGTGAACTCGGCATAACTCAGCAAGGCCACTATGCCGGAGCAGTCAGTCGTTTGGTGGCTTTTTGCTGTGATCAAGCCATAGCGACAATCTGCTTTTCTATCGCAACAGCCTCGTTGACCTACCTCATCGTGGTCATTACCCCCGACAACTACAAGCTTGAGGTTCCACCCACGCTGTTGAGTTCTATCTACGTGTTTTGGCTGTTTTTGTATTACTCCTACCCGTGGTCCACGAGCGGAAAGACCGCTGGCATGGCCATCCTCGGACTACGCGTGGTTCAACGTGATGGCTCGCAGACGACACTTCGCTGCGGAGTCCTGCGCACAGTCATGTTCCCGCTGGGATTCATCACCTTTGGACTTGGATTCATTGGCATCATTACGAATCGAGAACATCAGGCTCTCTATGACCGAATTGCTAAGACAACGGTGGTCTACGACTGGGATGCGCGAGGCGCCCGGTTGCGCTTTCTGGCTCGCAATGCTGCACCGTCGAGTCCCGACTATCTCGAGTCTCAGGCCATAGAGAGCCCGAATGAGCCCGTGTAACTAAGTGACATAAGTCACACCCTTTGACCTGATCTGCGAGAAAAACAACCAAACTGCACGTTCGGTAGTGAAGACCGCACTCTGGGCGGAGATGCCCTCACCTAGAGCGTGTGTTCTGGCTACGCAGCGTCAACTATGGAAAGAGTGGGTCTGTTGACTCATTGTTGGCCTTGACTTGAGTCCCCACCATAGTGAGGTGGAAGTTGACGGAATAATCAAAATGTTTCGAACAGAAATCCAGGCGGGCTCATTTAACGTGGCTGCCTTATTTGCTGATGAGACTGGTTGTGACTGGGCCTACTCAATTGGTCTCGAACACAATTTCAATCACCCGGAACTACTCGTGGTGGGCCTAGAGGCCACTTTTGCCGGTGCGGTAATCGAACTGCTCGGAGAGGAGATTGCCGCAGGCCGACACCTAGGTGCAGGAGAAGTCGTCAGACTTGCTGGGGGCATCAACCTACAGGTGAGAGATGTGGATCCCCTCTGGCTCGCACGCGGCGACTGGTTTGTACTTGGTCGCATAGTCATGGAGGCATGGGGGCAGAGGTGGCCTGAGACGCTGCAACTCGTGTGGTCGGATGAACAGGGAGAGTCCCCGGTTATACCCGGTGACCCAGTTTGGTCTCTCAGGCAGCCCTTATTGATGCATAACTAGCTGCTTTGCTGAGGCAGAAATACTGTCCGAAATTGACTCAAAAACCTGCTACAATTACATGTCCCCTAGAGACTCATTTCCGGAACCCCTGTCTCGATCTGAGGCCTTCAGAGTTGCGGCGGCTCGATTCTCGATTCTCAATGTCAGGAAAATGTTTTGTCTTTTGATGTAGGCGATCGGGTTGTTTATCCCCATCACGGAGCGGCAGTTATCGTCAAGCGTGAGAAGCGCAAAGTCGAGGGCAAGTCCATTGAGTACCTAGTGCTGCAGATGGCTCACGGTGAGCTAACGCTTCGTGTTCCAGTTGAAAATGCTGACGACGTTGGTATGCGGCCGCCTATTGGTGCCGAAGAGGTCGAAGACCTGTTCGAACTACTCGGCAAAAAAGACATCCGTGAACCGGCCAACTGGAGCCGACGCTTCAAGAATCATCAAGAGAAGCTCAAATCTGGAGACGTGTACCAAGTGGCCGAGGTAGTAAGAAACCTGGCCCTCAGAGATCAGTCCAAGGGGCTCTCTGCCGGTGAGAAGTCGATGTTCGTTAAGGCGCGCAGTGTGTTGGTATCTGAACTGAGCTTTGCCCTCGATGTGAGCGAGGAAGACGCGCTGTCTCAGGTCGAGGCAAAACTCTCCTGAGCGCCTAGTGGCAATTCAACGCGTTCTGCAGGTCCTGCAAGACACTGATGCCACAGATCAAAACCTGGCTGCACTTGAGTTACACAAAGGCCTGTCACAGGCTGGATGTGAGGTACGCACGCTTGCCCTCGGACCGGGCAGAACTGGTCAGCTTGCACAGGCAGTTCCAGTGATTTCCCCCTCGCGCCATTCTGTAGCTGCCTACACCCAACTGCGAACTGAACAACGTTGGGCCGACGCAGTGATTCTGCAAGGTGCGGGCGTTGCTCAGGTGGCAGCACTTCTGCGGATCACTGTTCCCACAGCAATTTCACTCTGGTCAGAGCCAGCGGAGTTCCAAGCGGGTAAGAAAGCCAGTTGGCGACTCACAAAATTCTTCCGCTCAGGGGCGCAACTAGTCGTTCACCAAGGCGCTGCTCTCGAGGTCGTTGACCGGGCGTTCGCCGGCCTCAGGTCGAACTCAACAGCTTCGGCCCAGAGCGCTGCGGTAACCCAATCCCAGCCCACTCAGTCAAGCCAGCCCAGACAGCCCAACGGCGTCCACCTGATCCACACTGGGATTGAGTCGCTACAGCAAACTGCTCCCTCCTCTGCAGCTACTTCTCAGGCCACCGCTCGAAGGCGGGCGGCCAAACAAGCTCTAGGTTTGGATCCCTCGGCGATGGCTGTTCGTGAACTTCTGCCGCAGGCGGTGAGCAGGAGTCGAATTCGTACGGACCTATCGGTGAATCTGCGGCAGGCCGCAATCACGGCCGGGCTGAACTTTATCGATGGTCGCTCAGCCGCCGCAGTCGAAGAGGAACTTCTGCTTGCTGGCAGTGACGTGGTGGTGGACCTGTCTTGTTGGGACGGACCCTCGGTTGAGCTCTTACAGGCCATGCAATCTGGAGCAGTGGCAATCACGCTTGATCTGCCGGCAATCAGTGATCTGATCGAGGACCATGTGACTGGACGAACCCTTCCCACTGATGCATCTCTGGATGCCGGATTAGTTGCAGTACTTGGACAGCTTGTCAGTAACTCGAGCAGGTTCTCGGAGCTAGCTGCGACTGGTGCTCGGCGAGTCGAAACTGAGTATGCCCTTGGGCAGATTCAGGCTCGCTGGCTTGATTGCTTAGGCGCAGGGCTAGCCTGACCTACATGGGTTCGCAAGGGTCTAACAAGTTGGGGGTCCACCCTGGGAGCAGGGCAGGAACTCGCCCAAAGTTCAGCCTGAGGCTCTTCATCGGACTCTGCGTTGGACTCAGCCTGATCGGTCTGGTTTCGGGTTGTGTGCCCGAGAAGCGAGGAGACTCTTCAGAGGTGAACGACGGGAGTGACTCAGGCCGAGAGGCAGTTTCGGCTCCAGAGTTTCCGACCCAAGGCGAGGTTCCAGCAGGGTTGCTCGTAGACGGCTTGGTGTACGACATGACTACTCGGCCGGCCGATCAGGTCTACTGGACGCCACCTTCTGCTCAGGCCCGATGCGCAGCCAAGGGCATAGTCCAAGAGATTGGACCTAGCCGCTTATCGGCCTTGGGCTACCGCGCAGGTACACCCGGTGCAGCACTCAATGA
>CAMDAT010000078.1 GCA_945888825.1 Bifidobacterium breve
TACACCGGAACAGTCAGGTACGCCGCAATTGCGTACCTGCCCATGGCCAGGACTGCATCACGGTCAGTGGTCGGGGCAACAAAGATTCTTGCCACAACCTCTTTGGTTGGCGCATCAGAGGTACCCCCTCCTGCGGCCTGCACAATTGGTGCAACTTTGCTGACATCTTCGGCGGATAGCCAATTGATAATTGCCCCGTCGCCCTCGGTGCCAGCTAGTCGCAACATCCCCTCGCGTAGCGCAGCGATCAAGATTGGTGGCTGCTGAGCGGGACGAATCCCAAGGCGAAATCCTGCAACCTCGGACTGGCCGAATCGACCCGTCATCTTCTCGCCCGACATGGCAGCTCGCAGAAAGCGCACCATGTCTTTGACCTGCCGATAGGGCTCCTCGAAGGGCACCCCATTCCACCGCTCAACAATCACGTTGGAGGATGTGCCGATTCCAAACACAAACCGTCCCGGTGCGGCATCTGCTAGTGAAGCCACCGACTGCGCAAGCAGCGCAGGGCCCCGCGTATAAGCAGGCACGATTGCAGTACCAAGCCGCAAACTTGGTGCCCAAGCTGCTGCTAGTGCCAGCGGCGTAAAAGCATCTGCGCCATTCGCCTCGGAGGACCACACATCGGTGTATCCCAAGTCTGCAAGCTCAAGGATCCAGTCTTTTTGCTCAGCGAGCGGAACGCCGTCAAATGGAATGGTCATTCCATAGCGTCGACCCGGCGGCAAGGAAGGACCTGCTGATTCGGTGAGAGTGACAGCCTCGGTAGGTGTGGACATTTCTTCACCCTAGGCCGAAGCCAACAGCTGCACAGCACCTAGTTCGTACAGCACGCAGTTCCAACAACACGCAGTTCCTACAAGACCCAGTTTGTGACCGAGTCCGTCGGCACGCCATGTGCCGTGATAGCTGTGCTGTCTTAGCTGCGCGGGTTGTGGAGCACTGCGCTCTGGCTAGCCGTTGCCAAAAGAGTGCCGTCTTGTGCCCATAAAAACACTGACCCGTGACCAAACCCGTTACTGACCCCATCGACCCTGATGTCACAAAGGACCCACTCAGCGGGCTTGAGTCGTTGCACTCGAATCGTGTTATCCAAACTGTTCGATGGCACCCATCGACCAGTTGCCTGGGCAATTCCGAAGGGCAGGTAATCGCCCAGAATTGCCAGACCTGCAGCGGACAT
This sequence comes from Bifidobacterium breve, assembly GCA_945888825.1. Lineage (GTDB taxonomy): Bacteria > Actinomycetota > Acidimicrobiia > Acidimicrobiales > Microtrichaceae > IMCC26207. Next base: position 1,184 of record CAMDAT010000078.1, read on the forward strand.
TTCAATGTCTGGAGTCTGGACCCATAGTGCCGATCGCCCCCGCGGTGCCGGATTGCCATCGATCTCATCCCAAGGCGATCCGAGTGCCAATCGAATGTTCAGCCGGCCCATGATTGACTCGCTGTCTGCGACCATGTCGCTACGAAGAGGGCAATCCTGCGGGTTGGGGACCTCGGGCATCGTCCGCCACTGCTCGTCAATCTTGATGTCTTTAGATCCAAGGGCCGCGTTCACCGTAAGAATCTCTCGGTCACCGACACGGCCGACAGCCCGAGCCTGACTGGTCCGCTTGCCAGCCACGGCCACGGTGACATCAAGATCCATGATCTCTCCCACCATGGCAAAGGACAGGTATTGCGCAGTGGCCCAGACCACCGGGCGGTCGCAAACTGCCTCCATAGCTGACACTGCTGCGCCAAGCCCACAGCCGCCAAACATGAATCTGTCCCGCGTCGCAATGCCATCGGTAATGGGTACGTACCAGCGGGAGGGATTGTGTGTTGGGGTGAGGCCCAAGAATTCAGCAGCATCCATACCTACACAGTACGGGTCTGCGAGGGGCTTCTCGACATCGGTGAACCTGGCGGAACAGAGACGCAGGCACCCGCAATCTCTGGCCGCGGGGCGCTGAAGCAAGGCGGCCTATCAACTCGTCGTATTATGTGCGGGGCCCGGCTTGTTCGACAGAGCGCAGCAGCCCATGGGTGGAGTTCTGCAACCGTTGCTCTGATCGGGGAAAGACATGACAGATAGTCCATGGCTCGGGGATGCATGTTCACTAGTGGACGCGTTCCGTGCAGGGGATCACTCACCCGCAGAAGAACTTGAAGCGACGCTCGCAGCACTAGAGAGCAGCGAGCTGAACTCGTTCTCCTATGTCGCAGCCGAGTCCGCTCGCGCTCAGGCCGCCGTTGCCGATATCGGTCAACCCTTTGGCGGAGTGCCCTTTGGAGTCAAAGAGTTGAGCCACTACAAGGACTGGCCAAACACCGAGGCCTCCCTTGTCTTTGCGGACCGCATCTCGGACCACACCGACACCATGCTTGAACGGGCCGAGACACTAGGCGGCGTGATTCCAGTAGGACTCACCACTGCCTCGGAGTTTGGCGGGCTGAATGTCAGTGTCACCAAGCTCAACGGCGTTACCCGCAACCCTTGGAATCTCGACCGAACTGCAGGCGGTTCATCAGGCGGAAGCTCAGCGGCAGTAGCGGGCGGATTGCTCACCATGGCTTCCGGTGGAGATGGTGGCGGATCCATTCGTATTCCTGCAGGGTTTAACGGCCTGCCAGGCATGAAGGGAACTGCGGGGCGAATCCCACGCGGTCCTCAGGCTCTGATTCACCCGATGACCGTTGTGGTCGGAGTCATGTGCCGATCCATTCGTGACATCACTCGTTACTACGACGTCACCGCCGGATACGACTCTCGAGATCCCTACTCACTTCCCAAGGTCTCTGGTTGGGAGCGTCACCTTGGTTCGCACCTTGGTGCCTTGCGTGGACGCAAAGTGGCAATCGTTTCGAACCTTGGATCAGCAGTGGTCAATCCGGCTGTGACCGAACTAGTCGACGAAGCTGGCCGTCTGCTGGCCGAAGAGGTCGGCTTAGAGATTGTCAACATTGACCTGTCATTCCCATCTATGGGATTTGAATGGGCACTTGGAAACCTGTCGGGGCTTTATGCAGATCTTGAGGGCCTCTGGCCTGAGTGCAAAGACCAACTGACTCCCGAGATTGCCTTTGGAATGAGCATCGCCGAGCGCAAGTACTCCCTAGGCATGATGGCTCGCTCCGAGACGGCTCGAACTGCTGCAAACGAAGCTGTTGCGAAGGCATTCGATCAAGTGGACTTCATCTTTAGTGCAACGAATCCAGATGTTGCTTTTCCTGCCGAAACCACTCTGCATCTAGAAGTTGCCGGCCAACCAGTCGGACCCGAGAACAACGGTGCGCTCACTATTCCCTACAACATCGTTGGTAATCCTTCGCTCTCGGTGCCAATTGGCCAGCTCGACGGATTACCAGTGGGAATGCAGATTGCTAGCCGCCATCACGATGACGCTCTAGTTCTTGACCTTGGATTGGCTCTCGAACGCAGTCGACCTTGGCCACTCGTGGCAAACGCTGCTCCCTGTTGAGTGCCCGAAAACTCGCTGTAGGTTCGGCCCACTAGCAACCGGGGAGTGCTACCCGTTGTCAGTGTCACACCCCAAGCTCATACTTGTCTCATGACAAAGCAGCTGACTCTGCGGATCGTTCACAACCCCGTAGCCCGCATCGATAATGACACCAAGCGGAGCGCACGCATTGGCCTGCAGCAGGCACGGGCAGCCCTGTCCGAGGCAAATCGCCGGGTTGCAGAGCGAGAGGCAGACCGTCTCGCCGAGCGGGAGCAAGAACTCCTTGCGCTAACCGATGCAGCTCGCAGGCTTGCCCTCGTAGCCTCGGCACCCCAGCAGCCCCGCACCCTCTCCTCCGCCGAAGCATCTAACCAGACCTTGGCTGAGGCTCCTCGGTCCGCTGCCTAGCAATCTAAGATTCACCTATGTCTGAAGTCGTGATTATTGATGCAGTCCGCACACCCATCGGCCGAAGGAACGGGGGCCTTGGTTCTGTTCATCCGGTAGATCTGCTTGCTGGCGTACTCGCCGAGTTAGTTTCCCGGTCAGGGATCGATCCCGCTGAAGTCGATCAGGTCGTCGGCGGCTGTGTGAGCCAAGTTGGGCAACAATCATTCAACCTGACCAGGACCGCTTGGCTAACCGCCGGCTTACCTCTGACTGTTGCCGCAACCACTATCGACACGCAGTGTGGTTCCTCGCAGCAGGCAACCAGTTTTGCAACGGCACTGGTCGCCTCTGGCGTGGTCGACGTGGCGATTGCGTGCGGTGTTGAGTCAATGAGTCGTGTGCCAATCGGGTCAAATAGCTCCAAGAAGCTCGGACTTGGCGTACCAATCCCAAAATCATATTTTGAGAGCTACGAATTCACCTCGCAGTTTGAAGGTGCGGAACGAATCGCTGATGCGTGGGGTATTAGCCGCCAAGACTGCGACGAGTTCGGATTTAGATCTCAACAACGTGCCGCTACTGCTTGGGAACAGGGTCGTTTCGACTCACAGATCGTCTCGGTGCAAGCACCAGACCTTGATGAAGATGGAACTCCCACGGGCTCCACTACAACTCGCAGCACAGACGAAGGCCTCAGAGAAACCACGCTCGACAAGCTTGCATCCCTGAAGCCCATTGCCAGAGAAGACGGTGTGCATACTGCCGGTTCTGCCTCGCAAATCTCTGACGGTGCAGCCGCTGTGCTCATCATGTCTGCCGAGAAAGCTGCCTCGCTTGGACTCGAACCTCGAGCCAAGGTCGTTGATTCCTGCATGGTGGGAGTAGACCCCGTCCTCATGCTTACTGGGCCGATTGAAGCCACCCGTCGCCTACTCGGCCGCACCCAGATGTCCATCAGCGATTTTGACCTGTTTGAGATCAACGAGGCCTTTGCTTCGGTCGTACTCGCCTGGGCAAAGGAAGTTGGCGCAGACCTAGACCGAACGAATCCCAATGGTGGCGCTATTGCACTAGGGCACCCCCTCGGCGCAACGGGAGCATTCCTGATTACGAAGGCACTCAATGAGCTTGAGCGCATCGACGGTACCAACGCACTCATCAGCATGTGTTGCGGTGGCGGTCTCGGCACCGGCACCATAATCCAGCGCGTCTGATTCGTAGTGGCCATTCCTACTGAAGTCCGAGCGAGGAATGCTGTGCACCCAATTCGCTCCGAATCAGCTTCGGCAGGGGGGCCGCTCAAGAGGCTCAAGAGGCTCCTGCTCAGTTCGCTCCTAGCGTTGGGGCTGGTACTCCTAGCCTGCTGCTCCCAAACCTCAACTGGTTCGCCCTCGGACAAACTCAAAGCCAACGCAACCGTGACTCGAGTCGTAGACGGGGATACCATCGTTGTTCTGGCTGATGGGGTTGAGGAGCGTGTGCGCCTCATCGGAATCAATACACCCGAAAGCGTTCATCCTTCAAAGCCTGTGATGTGCTTTGGCAAGGAAGCCTCCAAACACTTGGCCTCGTTACTCAAGCCAGATGAGGCGGTTCAACTCGTCAGAGATGTCGAGGCTCGAGACAAGTACGGTCGCCTACTCGCCTATGTGTATCGCGCTCAAGACGGCCTGTTTATAAACCTTGAACTCGTCACTTCGGGGTTTGCCAACCAGTACACGTTCCCGCCAAACGTTGCACATGTCGAAGAGTTCCGTTCCGCTGCTGCCGCAGCGCGCAGTCAGGGAATCGGTTTGTGGTCAGCTTGCCCTAAGCCGTTCGAGGAGTAGCGCTGCTTCGCTGAAGGTCGCGCAGTTCACGCCAACCAACAAGGACTGCCCCCGACTGGGAGACCTTGTCTCGAATGGCTTGATCCTCGGTGAGTAGTTCCAAGTCATCAACGCGTCCGGCAGCATCAGGAGCGCAGGCTCGCAACTCTGCGTGATCGGCAGCCGGGTGCATATAGATCTCGGTCACTCCGAGCGGCAGATCAGCAAGGATCTCTTCGAATGGTTCACGCGCACTCACTCCCGAGTAGAACACCAGTGTGTCAACGCTCACGACACCCTCCTGCTCTGCAAGGTCGCGAAATGGAAACCCGACCATTTCTTGAGTGTCAATTGAGGACAGTCGAATTGGCAGATCAAATTCCATGGCCAGATTTAGATAGACATCAAAGAACTCAGGTCGCAACTGCAGGGTTCCCATATGGGAATCGAGGTGTGTCACGTCGATGCCCCACTCAAGAGCTCGCTCAATCTGTGCGCGCAATTCGCGATGAACCTCGTCAAGATCGGCATGGTCCCAGACATCGAGCACGGTGCGAGGAAACCCACCGCCGCCGCCAAGTAACGAGGGAGCTTGAGTTACGGGCCCCCACCGGTAGTACTCAAACTCGGAGTTGAGCGTCAGATGTACACCGATGTCTTCACCTTGATACTGAGTGGCGGCCTCATGAGCCCAGGGGCATGGAACCATCAGGGTTGCCGAAGTAGCCAACCCTGATCGCAGGGAGCGGTAGACCCCTTCGTTTGCCGAGTGACACATGCCAAGATCGTCACAGTTGATGATCAGAAGGCGGGCATCGGGGCCGTAGCCGAGTTGTTCAACAAGTGAAGTCACAGCTGTGACGCTACTCCGCTCGGAGGTTGCTGAGGTCCCAAGAGAACACCTGCGAGACTCTGCCGGTGCGCGCAGCACACGCAGCTACGTAGTCAGAGATCCACCCTTCGCCCAGAATCTCGATAGTGGTTAGCCCGGCGACGGCGAGGTCTGACCGCATCATTGCAACTACTGCTGAGAGCAACGCCACCCGATCACTGTCATGTTGCAACATTTCACTAGCAGCGCCAGTCGGGCCCGCAAACACTACGGGGCCAATAACCCCAAGGCGATAAACAGAATGTGCCCCGACGCAACGGACCCCGCGATTTCCTGGCCCAACGGCGATCAAGGCAGTTCCAGCACTTGTAGCTCGCAAGAAATTCCCCATTTCCGCTGGCGCATTCTCCTGCACGAACCGAAGCAGTTCCTCGACCTGCGTGTCGGACTCAACTCGAGCAATCTGGACTCCTGCTGGTGCAGGTATCCGAGCAGACTGGACAGTTGCGCATGACAGGTCAACGGCAATCCCCTGCCGTTCATACCCCATTGATTCCGCAAGACAGAGCGCTGCTGTCCACCGCAGGTCCACGCCGCTCAAGACGCCCACTGGCCTCGCCCCGCCGATGACCAACTGAGTGAGTTCGTTCTTTTGGGCCCACCTCTCACCGGCAAGGAGCAACTGCCGTGCGAGCCCGCGCCTTCGGCGACTGGGATGAGTCACGAGCAGTTCGACTCGAGCCACCCGTTGCAGCGTTGAACTGGTCGGTGAGGCCGCATCGAGGATCCTAAAAACCGCACAGGCCATGTGGTCATCAGTTCCGAGTACCACGCTTGGTTCCTCTTCGCCCGGAAGAAAGAACAACTCAAGGTCGTCTTCGCTCAGTGCACCCTGCTCAAATCCGACTTGGCAAAGCGAGAGCAGGGCTCCGAGCTCGCTTGGCTGCCAGACGCGAATGTTTACCCCGGATGACGACTCGTGTGGGTCTCCTGGGAGCGTTGCATCCACAGCGTCAGGAGCGTCCGGGGATTCCAGCAAACAAATCGTTCTCGGGCAGTTTGGACTCAACCAGAGATTGCGCAAGGACGTAATCGTCGAACGGGTGCGCATCTCGAGCGACTTCAGTGGGCAACCCAAACCAGAATTTCTCGGTGGGGTCTACCTGAGTGGCATGGGCAATCAGAGCTTTTTCTCGCACCTCATAAAAATCGCCAATCTCGACTCGGGTGGTGATTCGATCCGTTGTTTCGAGGGCTTCGAGTCGTTCCAGCCAGTCCCCTGCAAAGGGCGACTCAAGGCCAAGCTCTACAAACTTTTCATGAAGCGCAAGAATTCTCTCTTTGGACCATTCGGTGTAATACAGCTTCAGTGGCTGCCAAGGTTCGCCAGCGTTGCCATACCACTCAGCGTCTCCCGCACGAGCAAAGGCCGGCAGTGTGATCTCGTGCACCTTCAGGTGATCAGGGTGTGCGTAGTGCTGCTGGTCATCGCCGTAGGTGACAATGACTTGTGGCTTATCACGACGAATAATCCGAACTAGGCGCTCCACAGCTTCATCAAGTGGTGCATTCCAGAAATTGTCTGGACGAGCGTTGGTCTCCGAATCGGGCATGCCTGAGTCGTGATACCCGAGCATGTCAACCCTGTCATAGCCAATAATTTCTGCAGCCGTTGCGAGCTCATCGAGTCGAACCTCCGCCAGGTTCTCACGTACCTCAGGGCGATCCATTGCTGGATTGAGAATATCCCCGGCCTCGCCACCAGTGCAGCAGACCAGCGTGGACAGAATTCCCTCGGAACGGTATTTGGCAATGCTCGGTGCACCCTTCGATGACTCATCATCTGGATGTGCGTGAACAGTTAAGAGTCGAAGTGGGGAGGAGGCAGTCACAGCCGCAGGTTAGTAGTCGGATTGCAGGCCCATGCGACGGGCAATCTGCCGACGCCCGAGATGAGCCTTAGCGAGATGAGCCTTAGCGAGATGCGCCGGATCGCGAGACAGACAGCGGAACAAGGCTGAACTCCCCCGTGGGGTCATCCTCGTCTTCGACCACGGCCCACCCACACAGTTCGGCTAAGCGAACCCGCCCCTCTTGTGGGCCTGAAGCTATGAGTTCATCCAGAGGCTCGATTACCACGGATCCACGAGGCCGATAGATGTAGCGATTATCTCTTCGAACTGCGAGGACCTGAAACCCCGGTTCAATATCGAGTTGCAACTCTGCAAGGCTGCACCCAGCAACCGAAGAGTCAGCAGCTACGGGAACCTGAGTTGCTACGACGTCTGCCTCACCAAGTGCGAGCTTTACGATCGGATGAAAGCCGCGATCATCGGTAATCAGCCACACCATGTGGGCTGCCTGGTCTCCGAGTTCTTCTGCCGCGGAAGCCAATTGCAGCAGCCCGCGCAAGGGTGCTGGATCTACGTCCTTCTTTGCCGCCCGCAATACCCAAAGCTGCAGGTGGTCCTTCATCTCATCAAGGCGCTCCGCCAAGTGCCGCACCTCTGCCGCTAAGCCATTATCCCTTAAGGCAAGCGCAGAATAGGCAAGTCCAACGGCTGCCTCAGAGGTGTTCTTCATCTCGACGAGCACATCGACGGCGCGGTCAAGGTCAGTCAGAGCTCCAGCGGGCGCACTCATGGGCGGATCCCAGGTGGGTGCAGCTGCGAGCTCATGAAGGCGCACGATTCCCGCAGGCGAACCCCGCAGAAACAACACGTCGCCCGGCACGACAACAAAGTCACCGTCTATCTCATCAATCATCCAGGAGCGATCGCGCCGAATCGCCACTACTCGCATGCCGCACTGGATAGTGATTTCAAGATCTTTGAGCGGGCGATGCGCCATGTGTGAACCCTCGCGGATCCAGACACGATGAGAGACCTCTTCAGCGTTCGACAAATCACTGATGAGTTCGTTCGGAATTCCCAAACGGTGCGTCACGATTCGAGTTACGTCTACTGCAGCATTGGCAATGCTCTCAATCGCCGAGATGATCTGCAGGACCGAAGCCATCCCCTCTGCCTCGGCTGGACGCCTGACCGCCATGATGCAGACCGCCCTCATGTCTTGCACTAGGTCGTTCATGCGCTCTTCAAGTTCAGCGACCTCATCGGCCATGCCGGGATCGTTGAAATACACAGCCGCATAGGCCAGATCGACCATGATCTCCGAGGTATCTTTCGCCTCGGCGAGCATGGCCCGCAAACTTCGGGGTCGGTCATCCATAAGAAGTCCTTTCAGGATAGGCCTTCTGGGACCCGAGATGACTCTTTCTTCTGCATTTCGGCAGAATCAGGGCGTTAGACAACGACCGCCAGTTGACGCGATTCGACAAGAAGATGGCCCTCGGCGTCAAAGATTTGACCGTGCTCAATCAGGTAGCCATCCTGAGCGAGAGGGCTTTCGAACAGCACAAAGCAGAAGGCTTGTGGGTCTTTGGGAAGCCCACGGAAATGAATGGTCAAGTCAATAGTTGGCACCATGAGAGGTTCGCGAACGCGGCTAAAGATGGGAGGTAACCATGCATCGGTCATAGCCGTCAGAGCTATCGCATCGATGGGTTCACCCCCCGCTGGTCGAAGCCAGCCGCCAGTCCGCGCTAGCGACTCCCCCGAAGGCAGAGGCTGAAAAGGGTGCTCGCCAATCACCCACCGTTGCTCATAATGGCCTCGCATCGGAACCTCGCGATCCGGATCAAGGTCTTCTTCAGCGATGGTCTCGGCAGCCGGTATGGCCGTTCCATCATCAAGGAGCGGTAGCCCCTGCAATTCGTTGAAACTCAGCGAGGACTCCCGGGGCTCTGCCAGCACCGCTATGGCAATCACTAACAGCACACCGTTTTGGGTCATTCGTGCCGACAGGTTCGACACGGTTCGACCCGTTCGTTCAACAACTACCTCAATCTCGACCAACCCTTCTTTCGGCACGCGCAAGAACTGCAGGCTGAGGGACCGGGGTGCTCGGCTTGGCTCATTGACCTCTTCACAGATTGCTCGCAAAATAACTGCCGCCACATAACCGCCATTAGGTCCCGAGATAATCCACCAGCTCCGGTCCATGTTCGCGCTGTAGCGGCCTTGCTCTAGTTGCGTCACCTGCGTTTCGAGCGAGAACGAACTCATCTGCAGGCCAACAGCGTGACGGCGAGTACACAAAACGGGGAGAGAGCGGAAGCTCCCAAAGAA
>CAMDAT010000079.1 GCA_945888825.1 Bifidobacterium breve
GGCACTGGAGCCATTGTTGAATACTTTGGGGCAGGTGCAAATTCCATCTCCTGCACGGGCAAAGCAACGATTTGCAATATGGGTGCCGAGATCGGTGCGACTACATCTGTCTTTGCCTATGACGAGGCAATGGGTCGCTACTTAGAGGCCACTGGGCGTCAAGAAATCGCTGCCGCTGCAAATGGACTGGCCCGTCACCTGCGCTCCGACGACGAGGTGCTGGCAAACCCTGAGGAGTATTTCGATCAGGTAATCGAACTCGACCTGTCGACCCTGCGCCCTCATATCAACGGCCCTCAGACCCCAGATTTAGCAAGGGAAGTGTCGGCACTTGGGGACGAGGCTCGCGCCGAGGGCTGGCCACTCGAAATCAGCTCCGCGCTTGTCGGGTCTTGCACGAACTCCTCGTATGAGGACATCACTCGTGCGGCTTCGATTTTGCGCTTCGCCGCTGCAAACGGTCTGGCTGTCAAGGTCCCGCTCATGATCACTCCCGGTTCCGAGCAGGTTCGCGCCACGATCGCCCGAGATGAACTCCTGAGCACCTTCGAGGCTGCTGGCGCAACTGTGTTGGCAAACGCCTGCGGGCCCTGCATTGGCCAATGGGATCGGCCTACAGCGGCAAACGACCACCCGAACACCATTGTGACTAGCTACAACCGAAACTTTCCGAAGCGCAACGATGGCTCTGTCAACACGCTGGCCTTTGTCACCTCTCCAGAGACAGTTGTGGCACTCGCACTTGCCGGGACGCTCGACTTTGATCCAATCAGTGACACCCTCACCAACGCTTCGGGTGAGCAAGTACTTTTGCCCGAGCCCATCGGAGAAGAACTTCCTGCGCTCGGATTCACCCCAGGCGAGAACACCTTTGTGTCTCCCCCACAAGATCGAAGTGGCATCAGCGTCAAGGTTTCGCCCACCTCGGATCGCTTGCAGCTTCTCGAACCCTTCGCCGCTTGGGACGGACAGGACTACCTTGACCTGCCGATCTTGCTCAAGGCCCAAGGTAAGTGCACTACCGATCACATCTCCATGGCTGGGCCCTGGCTCAAGTATCGGGGACACCTTGAGAACATCTCGGGCAACCTCTTTTTGGGCGCGATTAATGCCTTCACCGGCGAGGCCGGCCAGGGCAAAGACCAACTCGATGGGACAACAAAGTCCTTCCCGGATATTGCCAAGCACTACCACGAGGCGGGGGAACGATGGGTGGCAGTTGGAGACGAGAACTGGGGGGAAGGTTCCTCACGTGAGCACGCTGCCATGGAGCCCAGATTCCGCGGTGCGGCAGCAATCATCGTGCGAAGTTTTGCCCGCATTCACGAAGCCAATCTCAAGAAGCAGGGAGTGTTGGCCCTCACCTTTGCCGAGCCCGAGGTTTACGCTGTGATTGGCGAAGACGACCGGATCAGCATTCTCGGCTTGGCAGACCTTCAGCCGGGCAAGCCCGTTGAGTGTCTGCTCACCAAACCCGATGGAACCTCATTGAGTTTTCTAGGCAACCAGACGATGAGCCCTGAACACATTGAATGGTTCCGCGCTGGCTCTGCTCTCAACATCATCAGGGCTCGCACTGCCTAACGGGTTACTAATTTGCAGCAGGCCAGGGTTGCACCTGTGCGACACCCTGCGTGATGCTGCACCTGCTTTCAGAGGGAGGGTCAGGTTGTGACAACGATCGCCGAGGAACCCCGCAGCCTTGCTCTGCCACAGGCAGAACCACTCCCCCACATTCCTGGTTTAGATGGTCTTCGGGCCATCGCAGTCATGTTGGTGCTGTTCTTTCACGCGGACTTTCCTTGGATGCAGGGTGGGTTTCTTGGAGTGTCACTCTTTTTCACCTTGTCAGGATTCCTGATCACCGCTCTGCTGCTGCGGGAGTGGTGGAATACCTCCTCAATTAGCACGGGCAGTTTCTGGACACGCCGTTTACGACGGCTGACGCCAGCAGCATGGACGGTGATTGCGGGAGTGCTAGTCCTTGCCGTTTTCCGAGTCTGGGAGGACAGCCAACTTCGCGACCTTCGTAGCGACGTGCCTTGGTCGATTGTCGACTTGGTGAATTGGCACTTCATTTCTGTCGGCACGAGCTACGGCGAAGCGTTTACGGCACCTTCCCCGCTCGAGCACTTTTGGAGTTTGGCAGTAGAAACTCAGTTCTACGCGCTGTTGCTGATTGTCATTGGCACTGTCCTAGTCCTAGGGAGACCCACGACCCGACGGGTTCGCCTCAACCGCCTGATTGCAACTCTTCTGGCTGCCACAGTGATGTCGGCCACGGCGAATCTGTTGTTGGCCAAAAACTCAATGGACCGGGCTTATTTTGGCACCGATACCCGAGCAGCCGAGATGCTGATCGGGGCCTTGCTCGCATGCGCGACCCTTCGACACCTTCGACTCGGTTCGCAGATTGCTCGCAAAGCCCTCGCCGCCGCCGCACTGCTTGGCGTTGTTGCAATCCTCGTCCTGAGCAATCTGGCCCGCTTGGACTCAACTTGGCTCTACCCCTGGGGCTTACTCTGCAGCGCTCTGTGCACCACGCTCATCATTGGCAGCGTGATTCAGGGTGGAGTTCTGACTCGGGTGCTGCAAACCCGAGTTCTAGTCAATCTGGGCAGAATTAGCTACGGGGTGTATCTCATCCACTGGCCAATATTTCTGTGGCTTACACCACAGCGAACCTCGCTAGGGCTGTGGCCACTTTTCGCAGTACGAATGGCCATTGTCGTACCTCTAGCTCTGTTGTTGTTCCAGTTTGTGGAGCGGCCAATACGTACTGGCCTAGTACCCATCCGCAGTCGCGCAGCAGTGGTGGTTCCGCTTGCAGCAAGTGCTCTGGTGTTGGCCACCTTGGCTGTTACAAGAGACCTTCCGCCTGCCCCAGCGTTTCTTCAGCCGCGAGCAATGGGAGATATCTCTACCTCGAGTCCCAGTCTTGGCATGCAGTCCGATTCAGCCCAGAAAGGCATTGCCTTTCTGCCTGTCCCCTCAACGGTCACACCGATCACACCGAGCACACCTGTCGCACCGGCCGCTCCCCGCACACCAGCGCGAGTCTTACTCATAGGTGACAGCGTGGCTGCAAGCATGCAGGACGCCCTTGCAGAGTCCTTAACTGCCCGGGGAATCACATTTGCATCTGTGGCAACTCCAGGGTGCGGGGTAATTGTCGGAGTTCCCGGCAAGGGACCAGATAAGCCAATCACGACGATGGGCAATGTGAAGGTCGCTGAATGTGAGAACTCCATTCCTCAACGACAAAACGAATCCATAGCTCAGTTCAATCCGGACCTAGTTATTTCGCTGTCTGTGTGGGAGGGCATTGATCGCACGGTCAATGACGTCTGGTACCAGTTCGGCACCCCCGAGTCAGACACCATGTTGCAGCAGTTGTTCACCGATACCTACAACCGCCTGTCATCTGGGGGTGCGGCAGTGGCATGGGTGCGCATGCCAGATACGGTTGCTGCCCGCAACACTCCCACCGGCAGCCCAAGCCCGCAGGACTTGCAGACCACGGCACATCTGCGAGAACTGATTGATCGCTATGTTGCTGATCAGCCATCTGGAACAGCTATCGACTTGGCCGGCTTTGTCTGCCCTGAGGTTCCCTGTCCGAAGCAGAGAGATGGACTCACGCTTCGTCCCACCGACGGCTTGCACTTCGATAATCGAGAGGGCGCCCGCTATGTGGCCGAGTACATGAGCGACTTGATCACTCAGATGGACTTGAATCAGATTGCCAAGCAGTAAAGCCCAGCCAGTGCCGGGTTAGTCAGTGCCGGGTCGGCGGACGGTCTCGTGATCACTGGCCCACTCGACGTCATCGGGTACAACTCCCCCGGGATAGGTCCGGGCCAAGTCATCTTGTGAGGGCGGACGCAGCGAACGTGACTCCTCTGGGAGAAGCGCAGAGATTGCCGACATCACACGTTTGGTCTCTGCGTCGACATCATCGGTTCCCAGTTCGATAGGTGCGCCCACTTTGATCTGTACCTTGGGCGGCCGCAGTACTTGAGTCACGTCGGGGAATCGTGAACTTCGGGGCCAGACCTGTTCGGTTCCCCACAGCCCGATAGGAATAATCGGCGCACCCGTGGCCTGAGCTAGCCGAACTGCACCCCAACGACCCTGAAGTTCGGGATTAAAGAAGGCCGGGCCGCGTGGAATGGTTCCCTGAGGCATCAGCGCAACCATTTCGCCTGCTGCTAGGGCGTCCTCGGCCGCACGCAAGGGTGCGTCTGAGCCAGTCCCGCGATCCACTCTGATTCCGCCAAGAGCAGTCACCACGTCACCCACGAGTGGGGCATCAAAGACCTCTTTTTTGCCAAGGAAGCGAGCGGGCCGACCCCGACGAGCAAGCAGAAATGAGATTGCAAGCGGATCAAAATAAGAGCGATGGTTTCCTACCAGAATGGCTGGGCCATCTGTCGGCAGATTCTCGAGCCCGTCGATACCAAAGCGAACCCAGGGGAAGAGCTGTGGCTGGGCCAGCAGGAGCAGCAAGCGTTGCGGCTCAATGCCTGCAAACTTGGGCACACCTGGGGGTACGTCGAAGTGCATGACTGGCCAACGTCTGATCGTGGCCTGAGCAAACATGCGCGGGTCTGGATTTACTGCGCGCGGGTTTGCAACGATGGACAGCAAGGGCACGTCGTAATAGCTATCGGAGTAGGCATAGCTCTCATCTAGGTCCACCTGATGGTCCTGTGCCCACTGCCGTACTGCTCGGGCCTTACCCTTACCCCACACAAATTCGCCATCGATGGTTCCGTCATACTGACCGCTGCTGTGGCCGTAACGAGTTGCCACTACATCATCAAAGGACAGGGCCTCTGCTAGCGGTGCAATCAGATCTGCAGGTGTGGTGGTAGCCATGACCAGTTTGCGACCGGCAGCGCGATGCTCCTCGATCTCTTGTAGTGCGAAGGGCAGAACTGACTGCAAGAGCTGAGCCGTTGCGATGTCTGCTGCCTCTTGAACGAGTTCAATTGGCCATCCCCGTGCAGCGCGTGCACCTTGTCGGGAAATCATCATGGATGGCCAAGTTTCACCGATGAGATTAAAAATCCCGAATGCCACCGACTCGATTCCCGAGGTCGAACCGGACAGCAGCCCAACCCGCCTGAGTGCATCACTAATGATCGGTCCGCTTGCTCCAGCTAGCAGTGTCCGGTCGAGATCAAAGAATGCCGCACCCTGAGTGGCTGAGGGGGCGTTACTGCTGCCGTTCTGCGATGTCTGCATGACCAGAGAGTACTGCCGAAATCCTCAAATTACCTGACGTCTATTGGCTCTGGCTAAAAAGGCCGAAGGACTGGCGGGGGGAGCCAGTCCTTCAGCAGTTGAGCCATCAGATCGGGGGGAGATCCGATGACTCTGGCACGAGGGGGGCTTGCGCCCGCACCCTCGGCGTTTGTGTATGAAGACTAAGTTAACCTTAAGCAAGCAATCTATCAAGCATCTTGTTCAGATAGTTGCTATCTCTATTTATGATAGAAAGTCCGGATGGACCGCAAGCAACTCAAAGCCTTTATGGCAGTGGTCGAACTGCACTCGTTCTCGGCTGCGGCTCGTTCCCTCGATACGGTTCAATCGAACGTATCCGCTCACGTCGCAAGGTTAGAAAGCGAGTTGGGCGTCACCCTGATTGACCGAGCAACAACCGAGCCAACGGATGAAGGCCGAGCAGTACTCAATCGTGCCCGCCGTATTGAGGCCGAGTTTGAGGCTCTGGACTCAGATGTTGCCTCACTACGAGACGAAGTCTCTGGAACAGTGCGATTGGGCAGCATTGGTACAGTTACTCGCTGGCTAGTTCCCCCGTTACTCAACGAATTGGCGCTGCAGTTTCCGCTTGTCTCAGTCGTCATCTTGGATGCCACGACGAGTTCACTCGTATTGAACCTGCTCTCAGGTGCCGTCGACCTTGCAGTGTTGAACCTTCCACTTGATGAGGCGGAACTGAGGGTAGACCCGCTCTTCGACGAGGATCGCGTGCTGATCGCCCCGAGTACACACCCCCTCTTTGGCTACGAAACCGTCAGCATTGAAGAGGCCGTGCATCATGAACTCCTGCTGGAAGCTCCCGGCAGCCCCTTTCGTGCTCAACTAGAAGAAGTCGCAGCCATGCAAGGGGTGCGACTTCGACCCAAGGCGCAGTTCGATGGCATGCGTCTGCTCGCCTCGCTGGTGTTCAGTGGTTTCGGGGCCGGAATTGTGCCCGCTTCTGCCGCTCCCCCTGGCTTGGGCGGCGACTGGCGACGAGTCCCACTTACTGGCGCCGATGGACGCTCAGTCGGCCTTGGAGTTCGTCGGCGCAGCTTTCCCTCTGCTGCACAGCGAGTTGTTGCCGACACGATTCGGACTGTCATTGCGCGTGAAGCTGCTGGGCCATCTGGTATCTATCCGGCCGCAACGGCAGCCAGCTGACCTACCCGCACGCCGCGTCATGGAACCCTCCACA
Source organism: Bifidobacterium breve (assembly GCA_945888825.1). Taxonomy (GTDB): domain Bacteria; phylum Actinomycetota; class Acidimicrobiia; order Acidimicrobiales; family Microtrichaceae; genus IMCC26207. The sequence continues at coordinate 6,470 of CAMDAT010000079.1, forward strand.
GAGGTTCTAAGATGCACGACGAGTAGACCTCAGGAGAGCAGACGTGGCCGAGACAATCACCATCACCGATAATCGAACTGGTGAAGCAGTAGAGATTCCAATCCTCAACGGCGGAGTTGACTCCAAAGAGTGGAGCAAGTTATTGCCAGGAGTCTGGTTCCAAGACCCGTCTTTTGGCACGACCTCCGGGGCATCCTCTGCAATCACCGAACTCGATGGCGAGAACGGCATCCTGCGTTACCGCGGATACCCGATTGAACAACTGGCCCAACATTCGAGCTATCTCGAGGTTGCCTACCTGCTGATCTTCGGTGATTTGCCAACCCCTGAGCAGTTTGAGGCTTGGCGCTACGAGATCACACACCACACCTTCATCCACGAGAACCTTCGCAAGCACTTTATGGAGGGCTTCCACCACGATGCTCATCCGATGGGAATGTTGGTCTCGACCATCGCTGCGCTCTCTACCTTTTACCCCGAGGCTAAAAACATCGAAGACCCAAGTGTCGTGATGAAACAGGTCATCCGCTTGATTGCGAAAATGCCTACGTTGGCCGCTGGCGCTTATCGCCATTCAGCTGGAATGCCATTCGTCTACCCAGACAACAGCTTGGACTTTGCTGCCAACTTCTTGTCCATGATGTGGAAAACAGCCGAGCCACGCTACGACGCCAACCCCGTGCTGTCGCGTGCCCTTGATGTGTTGTTCATTCTGCACGCTGACCATGAGCAGAACTGTTCCACCACAGCAATGCGCACCGTTGGGTCCTCTCACGCAGATCCATACAGTGCAACGGCTGCAGCGACGGCGGCGCTCTATGGTCCTCGTCACGGCGGAGCAAACGAGGCCGTCATCAAGATGCTCAACGTGATCGGCTCTATCGACAACGTGCAGTCATATGTAGACGCAGTCAAGCGTGGCGAGATGCGTCTGCAGGGCTTCGGCCACCGGGTGTATAAGAACTACGACCCACGTGCACGCATCATCAAGAAGACTGCTGATGAGGTGTTTGAAGTAACCGGCAAGAGCCCGCTGCTAGATATTGCGCTCAAGCTTGAAGAGGTTGCCTTGAGCGACGAGTACTTCTTGAGTCGCAAGCTGTACCCAAATGTGGACTTCTACTCCGGGCTCATCTATCAGGCGATGGGTTTCCCGATGGACATGTTCACGGTGCTGTTTGCCATTCCGCGCACTGCCGGGTGGCTAGCCCACTACATCGAACTGCTCGACCAAGATTCCCGCATCTGTCGGCCGCGCCAGCTGTATATCGGCAAGCCGGAGCGTGAGTATGCACCCATCGAGACTCGCAACGGCTCGCAGGCTGGATGAGTCCCTCTGCCTCAGAGCGCCAGCCGGATGTCACCGACATCACGATTGAGAGGGCGACTATGGAACTCCGGTTGGAGTTCGATGACGGCCTCAGTGGAACCATTGGGCTAACCGAGCTACGCCTGAACTGTCCGTGTGCAACCTGCCGCGCAGCCCGACAGGCAGGGCGAGCGCCGTGGCCGACTTCAAACAGTCAGCAGACCCTTGAACTCACCGATGCCTCACTAGTAGGCGCTTGGGGACTTGGCATCACATGGAACGATGGCCATGCCACTGGCATCTACCCCTTTGCGTCGCTGCATGATTGGATTCGCCTCGGCCGCCCCGGCTTCACGCCCGATTCTGGACTAGGAAACTAAACAGCGCATGGAGTTTCGCCTGAGCCCTGAGTTGCAAGCGCTCTCGGATGAGGCCCATGCCGTAGGTCGCAGAGCAGCGGAGCGCCAAGAGATTCGCGAGGACTCTTGGCTGATTGGCACTTCACCGGAATTCTCCGAGGAGTTGGCTCAGCGCGGTTGGCTCGGGATGACGTGGCCCGTTGATCAAGGCGGTGCAGGACGAAGCGCACTCGAGAGATTTGTTGTCTTTGAAGCCCTGATTGCCGAGGGTGCACCTGTTGCAACCTCATGGTTTGCCGATAGACAAATCGGACCAACCCTGATGCAGTTCGGAACACAACAGCAGTGCGACCGTTGGCTACCTGACATCATTTCTGGAACCTCGGCCTGGTGTATCGGCATGAGTGAACCTGCAGCTGGATCAGATGTCGCAGCGTTGCAAACCAGCGCCGTGAGCGCGCCAGACCCAGAGGGTGGAACCAACAACCGTGGGTGGGTTGTAAACGGGCAGAAAGTCTGGACTTCGGGTGCCGCCCATGCCGACTGGTGTTATCTGATTGCTCGTACCGACCCGACTGCGGCCCCACACGCTGGTCTGTCTGAGTTTGTCGTTGACATGTCCTCTCCCGGCATTGAAGTACGCCCAATTCTGGACGCAACTGGCAACGCCCACTTCTGCGAAGTGTTCTTCACTGATGTTCAGGTTCCGGCAGATCATCTGGTTGGCATCTTGAACGGAAGCTTCAAACAAGTCATGCGACAGATGGAGCATGAGCGTGGCGGCATTGATCGACTGGTCTCAAACCGAGCCTTGTACCTGGAAGCAGTGCAGCAGGCTGACATGAGTGACCCACTCATCCGCAATGAGTTTGCCGCCTTGGAGTCGGGATACACGATTGGTCGACTTCTGGTGCTGAGAGAGGTTCTGCAACAGGCGCCGGCAGGATTCTCGGCCGCAACGAAGACCATCTGCACCGAGTTTGAGCAACGAGTAGCCGAGTTCTGTGTGCGAGTTGCCGGAGCTGAGGCCATGTGTTCTGGCCGAGTTGCGCGCAATATCTGTTACGCACCCGCCTACACAATCATGGGGGGAACTACCAACATCTTGCGCAATATCGTGGCCGAGCGGATGCTGGGCCTACCGAAGGAACCGGTGCATCGTGGCTGCTGAATCCAGCCCAGCTGCTGCATCCAGCCCAGCTGCTCAGACGGATCGGAACACCGGGCTACCGCAGACCAGTGGAGAGCTAACTCAGATCTGCGCTGAGCTAGCTCAGATCTGCACAGAGTTCTGGGCGTTGTCGCTTGAGAACAGCCCGCTCTCGGCGACTCTGCTTGGAGTTCACGATTTCGACGATCGCCTTGACGACTTGTCGCTCGAGGCTGAGCAAGACCACCGCGCAGCTCTGCACGGGTTGCGCCTGCGTAGCTCAGCGCTCAGTGACGCCAACCTGACCACGGCAGATCGGGTTACTCGCTCAGTTCTTCTTCATCAGCTGCAAACGGGTATCGAATCAGCGGACTTACGTCTCATTGAACTTGCCTCAGATCAGATGGACGGCCCGCACGCAGCGCTGCTCATGCTTGCCCCGCAGCTCACGTACCCGGAGCCTGAACATGCTCAGGCAGCTTTGGTCCGCTACGCACAGGTCCCTCGAATGTTGAGCCAGGCAATACAACGCTTCAGTGCAGGCCTTGCGGCGGGGAGAACCCCTTCTGAGCGGGTCATTGGCCGGTCGCTGCACTCACTGGATTCCTATCTGGCGTCGAGCCCCGATGAGGATCCATTCCTAGCGGCGGGACTACCCGAGGGGTGGTCCGGGGCAGAGCAGTGGCAGAGTCAGATGGCTCAGCTGGTTCGGGAATGCATTCGGCCTGCGTTTGGGGAGTATCGCGATGCGCTTCGCGATCAGATCGCCCCGTCAGCCCGCCCTGATGACCAGGCCGGATGGTGCTGGCTTCCTGACGGGGAGGAGTTGTACGCGGCGTTGATCCGCTCACATACCACCTGTGAACTCTCTGCCACCGAACTGCACGAGCTCGGCCGGCAGCACACAGAGGTCACCCTGCCAGCAGAGTATTTAGCTTTGGCAGAGCAACACCCAGACCCAAGGGATGAACTCTCGGCAAGCTTCAAGACTTTGCAGAACACGCCAGGGTCCGATCAGAGCGCTGCTCCTCGCAATCTCGCGGCCATCTTTGAGTATCTGCGCACGAACCCTGCGCTGCGCCATTTGGACGCAGCCGAAATTGTTGAACTTGCTGAGCGCAGTGTGGCTCGGGCAACGCAGGCACTCCCCGAGTTCTTTTCTTTGCTACCAAGTTCGCCGTGTTTGGTGTCTCCGATCCCCGAGTTCCTAGCCGCCGATGCTCCCTACGCCTACTA
>CAMDAT010000080.1 GCA_945888825.1 Bifidobacterium breve
GCAGGGGCTGCAGTTCCCGAAGGCAATTTCACCGGTGGGTGCGATGTCCAACCAGTTGCAAGCACGCCGGCGTTCTCGAGGCGAGCGGCAAGATCGGCAGCGTTTGCCGGAGCAGTGCCAGGCCCTGCTGCCCATACGACAAGCCTGCCCGCTGCCCAAGAAGCCTGCAGTCGCACTTCACCAGCTGACTCGAGTAGGACCGGGTCCTGCCCAGACTTGGTGTCTCCGAGGAGGCGATCTAACGCAGCCTCGAGCCGGTCTCGCTCTGCCTCAAAGTCCGAGATAACTTGCTCTCGCTCCGGAGTGCTCAGCCGACGAACAGCCAGAAGGTCTTCTTCAGTGCGGTAGAGAAGGCGCTCAAGCGTCCACTTCCACGAGCCTTGATGCTGCTCGAGCATCGCGAGCTGGGCCGCTGTTGCTTCCGCTGCTGCAGCGGCTTCAACTGCAAAGGTAAACCCGCTTGGCAGGTTCCCTTGGCTAGCACTCGTTGTGATTTGTTCCCCTACGGTCTGCATAAGCTCCTCGGCGCTGCTAGCGCTGACATCACTACAAGCACAAGGGCGATGCGTTTTCTCACTCGGAGAGCTAGAAGACGACAAGTGTGCTGGGCGTGATTTCCCGGTGCGATCCATCTGGATTGCTTCGGCCATCGCGGCGCCGGCTCTACTCGAAAGGAGGCTGTGCCCTGATGGGATATGTACAACTGGGACTATAGACCACAGAATCGCTTTGAGGAGTAGCCGGGAGAACCAGAGATAGGAAGTACACTCGCCTTATGGGAAGTTCCGGCGGACAGCCACGCAAGCCAAAGCAACACAAATTGCCCAAGGTGGGATCACCAGAGAACCTGGAGTACGACATCAAGATGAAGCAGAAAGAGGCCTTCGGTGGTTGGCCGATAGTTCTGGTCATGGGAATCTTGGTTCTTGGCTTCTTCGCTTGGATTGTCTTTACTCTGTAAGACGACAGAGGCCTGTGGGATTTTGATCCTGATTAAGCGCTGGTTCTCTGAGTTACTAGGAAAGATTCACACCCAGTTTGGTAGCAGTTCTTGTGCCCTCAAAGTGGGTCCGGAATAATTCTGCACATTCCATACGACATTCTCTGTGGCGATGGTCTACACTCTTCCCGTTGGGACAGCCATACGGGCGTGCTCGAAAGTGAAAAGAGAAGAAGTTGGCAACAGGTACCGTAAAGTTCTTCAATTCCGAGAAGGGCTTCGGCTTCATCTCGCGTGAGCAAGGCGAGGATGTCTTCGTCCACTACTCAAACATTCAAGGAAGTGGATACAAGAGCTTGGAAGAGGGACAGCGCGTTGAATTTGACGTAGCCCCTGGTCGTAAGGGTGAAGAAGCCCAGAACGTTCGGGTCGTCTGAACCTAAGTATTCTTTGGGGGCCGCCGGCTGCTAGCCGGCGGCTTTCTTATGCCCTGAAACAGCTTTCGATCGCCAGCTCGATGGGATCGTCTGAGTTCAGGGGTTCGTCCTATCCGAGAGGACGCTCAGTTTTTGGTGCCCATGATGCGACTCTCTCTGGGTCGCGTGGCAAAATGCAGTTCTCGGTATTTACCATTCCCGGCAGCAACCCCTGTTGTGCCGGCGCCGGACGAAGGAGCACCATGGGTGCGAGTCGAACAAGTTTTGAGAAACTGCAACGTGACCGGGCCAAAAAGGCCAAGGCATCAGCAAAGAGGGATAAGCGACTCGACAAGAGTCCAGAAGATGCCCTGACCCGCGACGAGGATGAAGAGACGATTGAACTCTCGTCATTCTCTGAGGGCGACGAGATCCCACCCGATCAGTTGCTCAAGATGGTCGCAGACCTGCATCAGCAATTCGAAGATGAAGAGATCACCTTCGAGGACTTCGAAGATCGCAAGACCGAACTCTTCGCGCTCCTGAGCGTTGACTAGTCAGTGCTGACTAGTTAGTGATCTGGCAGATCTGATCTGCCCTGTGTCATCTCCATCAGATCCAGTGCGGACTGGATCTGCGTTGGTGTGAGTAGCCCCTCATTGAGAAGCTCCTCACGTATCGATGATCCCTCTGCTTGGGCTTTTTGCGCGATCCTCGAAGCAGCCTCGTATCCAATAAGGGGCACGAGCGCAGTAACGAGGGCAGATGATCGCTCTGCATTGGCGAGCAATACTGACTCGTGAGCCACGCTGCCACTCACGCATTTCTCTGAGAGCGCCAAAGTTGCGCTGCTGAGAAGGTCGATCGACTCCAGTAAGTTTCGGGCCATGACTGGGATCATCACATTCAACTCAAAGTTGCCCGAGGCGCCAGCGAAACCAATCGCAGCATCGTTTCCGATGACCTGAGCGACTACCTGATGTACCACCTCGGGAATCACCGGGTTGACCTTCGCAGGCATAATTGAACTGCCAGGTTGCAGTGCAGGAAGGGATAGTTCCCCAAGACCTGCAGCGGGACCAGAGGACATCCACCGCAAGTCCGATGCAATTTTGTTCAGGCTGATGGCCACTACACGGCAGGCTCCGCTGCACTCAACGAGCGAGTCCTGTCCGCCTTGGGCTTCGAAGTGATCGGCGGCCTCATGCAGGCTCAGTCCAAGGTCATGCGAAAGCGTCATAATCGTCAGCGAAGCAAACTCTGGGGGTGCATTGAGCCCCGTTCCAACAGCTGTTCCGCCGAGCGGCAACGAACTGACTCGGTCCTGAGTGGCCTGTATGCGGTCGATGCCCAGGCTGACTGCTGTGGCGTAGCCACCAAACTCTTGCCCCAATGTGACTGGTACTGCATCCATCAAGTGAGTCCGACCCGCCTTGACAACCCCGGCCCACTCAGTCTCCTTGAGTCGAAGCGAGTTGAGCAGGTTCTGAAGCGAGGGAATCAGAGTCCGCTCCACTCGTGTCAGTGCTGCAATGTGGACTGCAGTAGGGAACACATCATTGGAGGACTGCGATGCATTGACATGATCATTCGGATGCACCCTCTGCCCAAGGTCCTTGCTTGCCAGAGTCGAGATCACTTCATTGACATTCATATTGGTCGAAGTGCCTGAGCCTGTCTGAAACACGTCCACTGGAAACTCTTGCTGCAAGTCACCCTGAAGCAGCAGGTCACATGCCCTGCGGATTGCATCGGCAACGCCTGCTGAAACAACCCCGAGATGGCCATTGGACTGAGCCGCGGCGCGTTTAATGAGTAGGAGGGACCGGATCACCTCTGGGTGAACTCGCTCCCCAGAGATAGCAAAATTTTCGACGGCCCGCTGGGTCTGAGCCTGCCACAGTGCAGATGACGGGACTCTGACCTGACCTAGCGAGTCATGCTCCACTCGAAACTCGCTTGCAGCGCTTGGCTCCACTCGAAACTCCTCGATCAACTCGGTACAGCAATCAGTAAGGTTACGCGCTCGACCACATGCGGCGCTGCCTAGAGCTAATCACGCCAGTCCTTTGCACCAACCGGTAGCCTGACGACATGTCAACTCGCACCGAAACTCCCGATCTGCAGCCCACCGATCGGCCGCCGCTGCTGGGTAGAATCGGAAGGTTTATGGCACGGCATCACCGACTTGTGCTGCTCGCATGGATCATCATCGTTGTTGCTTCGGTGTATGTCGGTGGAATCTACAAGAAGAGCATTTCTGACAATTTTCGAATTCCAAACTCTGATTCACAAGCGGCTTACGACCTACTGGACCAGCGGTTTGGCTCCCAGAATGCAGCCACTGCGACGGTGGTGTTTGCAGCGCCAAAGGGAACGCTCCTTACTGATGCGGCCAACACTGAACAGATTGCCGCCGCTGTTACTCAGTTAGAAAAGGTCAAAGGAGTGAGTTCGGTATCGAACCCGGTGTCCACCACCGGTGCAGACTCGTTACAGCAGATTGTTGGCAAACTGCCACCAGACCAAGTCGCTGCAGTCGAAGAACTAGCCAAGAACATTCCATCCGCTGTAAGCAAGAGCGGGGCAATTGCCTACTCCACAGTCACCTTCAACAAGTCCGCACTGGACTTGTTGAACACGTATCCCGTGAGCGCCGATACCAAAGCTGCGGATTACCCCAACCCCTACTCACAAGTACACAATGCTGTTCAACAGGCTCGCTCTGCTGGCATGACAGTCGCAGTTGGTGGGGCAGTTGCAGACACTTGGAACCAGCCGATTAGCACCTTTGCAAATTACGCCGACGAGATCGGCCTGTTACTAGGTGCTCTGCTACTTCTGTTTGCGTTCGGCTCGCTCTGGGGCATGGCAATCCCCATTGCCACTGCGTTGTTCGGTGCAGTCACTGTCAGCGGGGTGGTATTCACGCTTGCTAATTTCACCACCGTCTCTTCGGCTGCACCTCCTGTTGCTCTCATGATCAGTCTGGGAGTGGGGTTGGACTATTCGCTCCTCATCGTTACTCGGTATCGGGGGTTCATCGAAGCCGGCGAGGAGCCGGTTTCGGCAGTCGGTCACGCTCTGCAGACTGCTGGCAATGCTGCGTTATTTGCCGGCATCACGGTAGTAGTGGCACTTCTAGGTCTGCTGCTCGTTCCTATCCCACTTGTTCAAACCCTTGGCTTAGCTGCGGCACTTGGCGTGACCGTCATGCTGTTCGCTGCCCTGTCCCTGCTACCGGCATGGTTAGGGTTTGCTGGGTCAAGAATTGATGCGATCCTGCTACCCGGCAGGAAGGATGAGCCAGAGGACCCAGCAAGAAGTTTTTGGGGCCGTTTCGCCACCGCAATGTCGCGCAAGCCTTGGCTGAGCCTGATCGCGGGTTCAATAATTCTGCTGCTATTGGCCGCTCCCTTTTTAAAGATTGAGTTCGGCATGCCTGATGACGGCTCAGAACCAAAGTCGCTCTCGCAACGTGTTGCCTACAACCTGATGACGGACGGCTTTGGCGAGGGAGTGAACGCTCCGTTACTCGTAGCCGTTGGCCTCAACCCAGATAAACCCTTGGCATACCTTGATGCGCTCAAAGAACTCACCCCGGTGAGCAAAGCCCTTGCCGCCGAACAGCCCGCTGGCACCATTGAGGGAGTTCAGTATTCGCTTGGCCCCATCCCGAATTCGGCAGACAAGACTACCGCCGTCATCTATCAGATCACTCCTACTTCGGGTCCTGATGCCCCAGAGACAAAGGCACTAGTAGAGCGACTGAGAGCTTCACTAGAGACCGCAACTCGAGGAACTTCGCTCGATGCGCACGTCGGCGGCAGCACTGCAACTTTGATCGACCTGACAGATCTGGTGCAAAAGTATCTGCCGATCGTGATTGGGGCTGTGGTATTCGGAGCATTCATTCTGTTGATGCTGGTGTTCCGGTCAATTCTGGTTCCGCTGAAGGCAGCAATCATGAACCTGCTCTCTATTGCTGCTGCGTATGGGGTTGTTGTCATGGTCTTTCAGTGGGGATGGGCTCGGCAGATTGTCGGTCTGACAGAGACCATTCCAATTGTCTCGTTTGTCCCGCTCGTCATGTTTGTCATTCTGTTCGGCCTGTCTATGGACTACGAGGTGTTCCTGATGAGCCGCATGAAGGAAATCTGGGACAGCACGCATGATCCTCGGCAATCAGTGATACTCGGAGTAGCCACAACAGGAAGAGTGATTACCACTGCAGCCCTCATCATGATGGCGGTGTTTTTCTCGTTCGTTGCCAGTCCTAGCCCCACAGTCAAGCTGATCGGTTTTGGCATGGCAGTCGCTGTTCTCATCGACTCAACCATTGTCCGGATGATTCTTGTTCCGGCAATCATGGAACTCTTTGGCGCAAAGGCTTGGTACTTTCCGAGCTGGCTGTCCTGGTTGCCGCACCTCAACATCGAAGGCAGCAAAACGCCGGTGGATTCCACAACGGAGAGCTCAGTTCCAGCTTCGGGCGAACTTCAGACCAAAAAGTAGTGCGAACCGTCTAGCTCTCAGGCTGATCAAGATCCGAACTAGCCGCGTCGTACTCGGCCACCTCAGCTCTTATTCGGCCGCCTCAGCCTCTTGTTCTGCAAGCTCGGCTCGAACCTTGCCCATATCCAGAGCAGCTATTTGTGCGATCAAGTCGGCCAGCACGTCCTTCGACAGGGCGCCCGGTTGCGAATACATGAGTATCCCGTCACGGAACATCATGAGAGTTGGAATGGACTGAATCCCGAGCCCGCCTGCTAGTTGCTGCTCGGCCTCAGTATCGACCTTTGCGAATGTGATTTCCGGATGCTCACTAGCGGCTTCTTCGAACACCGGCGCAAAGGCACGGCAAGGCCCACACCAGGAGGCCCAAAAGTCCACCAGAACAATCCCTTCGGCTGTCACGGTTTGTTCAAAAACTGATTCCGTTAGCTCAATTGTGCTCATGTCAGCTGTATCTCGATTCTTGGTCAATCTCTTGCAGTCGGTATGACCTCAAGGAGTGAGGCCTCTTACAAAGTTTATGGGAACGCAGGTGGTTCAGGGGACATAGCCTGTGAGTGTCATGGCACTTCATCTCGGTTCCCATCTGCACAACTTTATCGATCCCACCTCTCACGAACAGACGTCCACCTCGGCAGGAAGGGCTCAAGACGCAGAGGTACGGCGCCGAATCGCTGAAGGAATCCCCACACCTCGGATAGCAATATTGGGCGCTGGCGCTGCCGGAATTTGCATGGCACTTCAACTTCTTGAGCAGGGGATCACCTCGTTCACTCTGTATGAGAAGGCTGATCGGGTAGGCGGCACTTGGCGAGATAACACCTATCCGGGTGCTGCATGCGATGTGCCCTCACACTTGTACAGCTTTTCCTTTGCGCCCAAGGTTGACTGGACGCGCAAGTTCCCTGAACAACCCGAGATTCTTGACTATCTCGAGAGACTTGTCGACGAGCACGATCTTGGACCGCATATTCAGTTCGCCACCGAGGTCACTGCTGCAACATGGGTCGAGGAGCACAGCCTCTGGAGCCTTGAGCTTCGGCGAGCCAACACCGATTCTGGGGCCGATGACCAAGAAGCTACTGGGGGCGAATCTGGGCAAGCACAACATTGCGAGGCCGAGATAGTTGTGAGTGGATTGGGACAGCTCAACCGGCCAAATATTCCACAGATACTTGGACTTGAAAGCTTCACAGGAACCATGTTCCACTCGGCTGCTTGGAACCATGAGCACGACCTGAGCGGTGGGCGCGTTGCTGTAATCGGCATTGGAGCGAGTGCCATTCAATTTGTGCCTCAGGTGGCAGCCGAAGCAGGAACGGTCACCCTGTTCCAACGCAGCGTCAACTACGTGGCACCCAAGCCGGACCGAGCCTTTAAGCGCTGGGAACTCTGGGCGCTTCGGCATATTCCTGGTCTGCGTCAGGTGTATCGAACCTCTATTTACTGGCGCTTTGAGTTTCGGTTTCGGCTGATGAAGAAGGGCAGTCGGCTCGGAGCAGTTCTGCAGAAGAAGTTCCGGGAGCAGGTCTCGCAACTGGCAAGTCCGAAGCTTCCCCTTGAGGCAATCGTCCCTGACTACACCCCAGGCTGCAGACGAATCCTGATCGCCAATGACTGGTATCCAACGCTGCTGAAGCCAACCACCCGGGTCGTTACCGAAGGCATTGCTGCTATTACTGAGACGGCAGTTGTGACCGATTCGGGGGAAGAGATTCCAGCAGACACCATCATCTTTGGCACCGGGTTTCAGGCAACCGATTTTCTGGCTCCGATGCGAATCACAGGCCGAGACGGCCAAGATCTGAACGATGTCTGGAAAGACGGCGCACGGGCATTCCTGGGACTCGCAGTTAGCGGATTTCCAAATTTCTTCATTCTGTACGGGCCGAACACGAACCTTGGGCACAATTCGATTCTCTTTATGATCGAGCAACAGGTGGGATATATCCGGCAATTGGTCGACGAATTCGTCCTGAAGGGGGTTCGTTCGGTTGAGGTTCGCGAGCGGTCAATGCAGGCGTTCGATACAGAGATTTCTGACGCAACTGCTCAGACTGTCTGGGATGAGGATTGCAGTAGTTGGTACAAAAATGCCAGTGGTCGTGTGACCAATAACTGGCCTGACTACACCGTCAAATACAAACAACGGTTGGCTCACCCAGACCAGCGCGACTGGTTGAGTCGAACCACTAGTCCAGTTCTAGATCGCGGATGAACTGATCAAGAAATTCGCGATTCCTGACCCGTCGCATGGGTGGGAGCAGATCAAGGATCCGGTTGCGATACTGCGCTTCTGCAAGACGAGGGTCACATACCACCACGACTCCGCGATCAGTAGCAGTACGGATCAGTCTTCCAACTCCCTGGGCCAACTGCATACCTGCTGCAGGCACGGAGACCTCCATAAAGGCAGCATCTCCGACCACTTCGCAGCGGGCCTGCACAATGGGATCTGTTGGCACGGGAAATGGGATCTTGTCCAAAATCACTGCCGAGCAGGTTGGTCCGGGACTCGAGATTCCAGTCCAGAAACTAGCTGTGGCAAACAGGCTTGCATGCTCATCGTTCAGAAACTGATCTTGCAACACGGGGTTTGGAGCGTCACCTTGAGCGAGCAAGGTAAAGCCCTCAAGTCGCTCTCGGCACAGATCCACAGTCGACCGCAGCATGCGATTCGAAGTGAAGAGCGCCAGAGTTCTTCCCGAAAGGGCCCGAATCACATGCTCAACCTCTTGGGCGACTTCCTCTGCCCAATCCGGATGCGTTGGCCGGTGGATCTTTGGAACAAAGAGCACTGCTTGATCTCGAAAATTGAACGGAGACGGCACCGAGAGGTACTCCGCCTCGAGGCCAAGTCGACTCGCCGTGCCGGAATCAAGCGTTGCAGAACAGCAGACCACGGTGAGCGCCTTCTCAGCCCATGCCTGTGAGCGCAGAGTATCGGCAACGTCGATTCGCGTCAGTCTTAAAACGTGGCGATAGTTGCGCGTGGGCTCAACCCACAGCACGGTGCCTTTGCCAAGCTTGCCAAGGAGTGACTGCGTGTCATCCACCACTGATTCGGCAATGCGGACTGAGCGCTCGATGCGGTGCTTCGCTGTTGATTCGCCGGCATGTTTAGCAGCAGCACGCAAGCTATTGAGCGCTCGGTCTGCTGCCACCGCAGCAGTCGAGACAGCAGCGGCAAGATCCTCGCCAAGGCCACTCGTCAGACGAACAGTTCCAGACCCGGCGATCCCATCCATACATGCTTCGAGCATCGCACCGGCCGACCGAAGAGAGCCTGACACCTTATCCTCAGCGGCTACGCAGCGATCATGAACCCTGGCAAGGTTTGACAGTCTGCCCTCGGTGAGCTCAATGCTCAAGGAACCAACGATCGAATCCTCAAACTCGTGAGCCTCATCGATCACGAGTTGGTTATGCGCTGGGAGAAGGGTTCCACCTGTCTGGATGTGTGCCCCATACAGATGAGCATTCACTACCACGATCTCGGCATCCTCGGCAGCGGCACGAGCTTGTTCTGACTTACAGTCCGACGCGTATGAGCACTTACTCGCCCCGACGCATTCACCCGGGCCAACGGATACTGCTGACCAAGCCTTCCAATGAGGAGTTATGGGCAACTCCGCCATATCCCCGGTTGCTGAGCCTTCGGCCCAGTCGAGAATTTCGAGTACCTCATCTCGAAGCTCAGCATCACTGAGATCAACATCTCCGAGTGAGTCCTGCGGACCGAGATCAAGACCTTGTTGTCCAGCCCCGCCCAATTGCACTCGCACCTCTGCTACGGCTGCCTCGCACACATAATTCGACCGGCCCTTCAGGACGGAGTAGGTGAACGGCTGATCGAGGACACGTCGCAAGAAGGGAAGTTCCACAGAGGCCAACTGATCCTGAAGGGCTTTGGAGGATGTCACTATTACGGTTCGTGATCCGCTGAGCGCTCCCAAGATCGCCGGAATCAGATACGCAATCGACTTTCCCACACCTGTGGGACCTTGCACAGCTAGGTGTTGTTTGGCAGAAAACGCATGCTCCACGGCCTGAGTCATCTGAAGTTGCTCTGCCCGCTCCTCACCCTCTGGAATTGCGGCGATAGCGGATTGCAGGAGCACTGCTGCAGCAGAGGAACTGGGGGGATTCTGTTCCATCTCGGCAGCTTCGGACACACGGTAAGACTACGGCCCATTTGCGCGGTGCCCGGCAGGATCTGTGACTGTTTGGTACTGGGCTCGTTTGGTAACGCAGTCGTTTGGTAACGCGAAGCTCTTGTGTGGTTGAGTAAACGCTGAGAGCGCCCACCCCCTGAAGCGTTCCCTGAGAGAAGACCATGACTACAGCGACGAGCAGTTCCGATTCAGCTACTCGCGAGTACGAGCGGCGCTGGTGGATTCTGACCGTTCTTTGTTTCAGCCTGTTAGTCATCGTGTTGGACAATTCCATCCTCAATGTGGCCATTCCGACCATCATTCGTGACCTGCAGGCAACGAACAGTCAACTGCAATGGATTGTTGATTCGTACACGATTGTTTTTGCTGGTCTGCTCCTGACTGCTGGCGCAATGGGCGACAAGTTCGGACGCAGGAAGGCTCTGCAGGCAGGGCTGGTCGTCT
>CAMDAT010000081.1 GCA_945888825.1 Bifidobacterium breve
GTCCATCGGAAGTGGACCTAGATGCGAACCCTTTCCAATGCTTCCCAGGCTCGTGACTAGCCCCAACAGGGGGTGGTCACCCGTTCCGACCTGAGCGGCTCGCATCATCAGGGTTGCTGCGTGGCCCGTTGGCTGCCAGCCCACAGAATGAGCCCACCAGATGCCATGGGCAATGAACCCAACCGAAATGACTCCCATTACCCCAGCGCCGACTACATGCTGCCGAGTCAATCTCCTCGGCCCAGTTACCTGAGGGAAAGATGCAAATTGAAGCAACCTTCGCCACTGTCGGACGAGGGAGCGGGTCCCGCTACGGAACAATTCGCTTGCCTGTAGAAAAACTCGGCCGACGCAAGTTGTCACTGCCAATCCAGACTTTGCCAAGGGGTTCATCCCCCGAGCCACAGCCCACCTTGGTGTGAACATAGCTAGAAGAATCAGGAACGCTCCGATGAGCGGAAACAGTCGTAAGGCCTGAGAACTCGAGAGGAACCAAGTCGGACCGTACGTGGGCAGGAGCAGCGCAAGTGAAGAAACTGCGAGGAGGAGAAATCGAAGAGCAGATTCCCAACTGCGCTGAACAACTCCACAAAGAACTGCGCTGCTCGCACCTAAGAGAAGGCTCCACCCCAGCCATTGAAGGCCAACCGAGCGAACGTCAATCTGATTCCAGCGCGCCGGGCCAATGACGAATGCAATCGTACAAAGCGCTGCAATCGTGCTCCAGGTTGCTACGAATCGCAGCCAGGCTGTACCGGTCAAGCGGCTCCCCGACCGATACATGACTGCTAGCTCCCAGGTGAGTACTCCTGGAGCCACTAAAAGTACAGGCGCGAGCCAGAACACCGTTGGTTCTAATGGCGAAATAGCTACACGCCCCAACAGTGCGCAAAGAGATGCCACAAGTGCAACTACGAGTGGCCAGTCCGAAAGCTTGCGGGAACCCTGCACTTTGCGTGCTTCGATCGCCCTGAGGACAAGAGTAAACAGAAGGACCAGTGTCACAACAATGCAGATCTGCAGCGCCGCAAACGCAGGAATTGCGCTGATCCGAACCGATCGGGATCCGAAATCAAGAAAGGCCTGAACAAAGGACAACACCCAAGCAACAGCTACAAGGGAGCTAGATGACACTCTCGTCGCCTGGTCGTTCTCCGTCACCGTGTCCAACCCGTTCACTCAGTACTCAGATGTCATGAGGCTGCAGCAGCCATAAGAAAAGATTCCCCTCAAGAGCCACTGATTCTAACAGTGGCCCCCTCTGATCCCACCTGCCAGCCTGCCCTACCTCTCAGGGTGAGGGATACTCACTACTTGCGAATGCTGACGCTTGGTCCAAGGCGACCAAGATCTCGGGCAGTATCTCGAATTGACTGCATTGAGGACAACGTCGAGGTTCCTACCGACCGAGGGAAGTAATCCACACCAATCTGTTGCAGGGTTGCTCCTGCGCGCATGGCACGGGCAAGTAGTTCGGCATCAAAGAACAAGGAGTTGCTCTGCGGTAGGCAATCCGTCACCGCTGCTCGACGCAGCAGCTTTGCCGCAAAGTTCACGTCTCGCACGTTCAATCCGGTAATCGCTCGAACTGCAGTGTTATACACGGTAGACAAGACCTCTCGACGGAGACCCTCACCAGTCCGGTCAAGCCGATAGCAGGAGACGATATCGGCATCGTGTAACTCAGTGGCTCGAAAAGCCCGTTCGCACACCATTGGGTCAACGGGCAGGTCGGAGTCGGTATAAAAAATCCAATCCGAACTTGCCTCGAGAAACCCAGTACGTAGCGCTCCCCCTAGGCCCTGATTCGCAGCGTGATGCACCACTCTGAGGTAAGCGTTCTGAGTGGCGAGGTCATCAAGTACCTGAGCGGTTTCATCTGTGCTGCCATCGTTAACTGCCAGAATCTCGACCTTCGCTACGACAGACTTGTTGATCAACTCGGTCGCCGCTTGGCTGACCACCGCAATAGTGCGCTCAGCGCCTTCAACCTCGTTCCAGAACGGGAGTACAAAGCTCAGACTCCGAGATGTGTCACTCACAGCTACAGAAGGTACTACTGCGTCGAAGATACGCAGCCATCATCGATTTCCGATGCTTTTTGGTAGCCTGTGAGGATGCGAGTACTCATCACGGGAGGGGCAGGCTTTATAGGGTCTCACCTTGTCGATGCCTTGGTTGCTCGCGGCGAAGACTGCACGGTGCTTGATGACCTCTCTCGCGGCTCCCGGGACAACCTTGCGCACCTGACCGATCAGGTCACACTGATCGAGGGTTCCGTCACGGATCAGGACTTAGTAGAGGATATCGCACCTGAGTTTGACGCTATCTATCATCTTGCATCGGTAGTCGGAGTTCGATCCACGATTGCCAATCCTGCAAAGGTTATCGAGGTCGCCGTCACTGGGACTGCAAACCTGATTCGGGCTGCAGCGCCCGATGCCGCGTTTTTAGTCGCCTCAAGTTCTGAGATTTATGGTCGCAGCGTTCAAACACCTTTCGACGAGCAAACTCCTGGCCTACTCGGGCCGCCACAGGCAGCGCGATGGAGCTATGCCCACGCCAAGGCCTGCATGGAGCACCTGGCGCTAGCTACAGGATCAACGAGTAGGCGTCCGGCATCAGTCATCCGCTATTTCAATGTGTTTGGGCCTCGCATGCCGCGCTTCGTTGACCCGTCGGTGATCACTATCTTTTTAGACGCAGCTCAGGCCGGACAGGACCTAGTCATCTATGGCGACGGCTCCCAAACTCGGAGCTTTGTGTTCGTTCAAGATGCCGTGGACGGAACCATTGCCGCTTGCGAACGCGGCTCGGGGGCCGTGGTGAACCTCGGTGGCCCGCAAGAGACAAGCATCTCCGATTTGGCCGAGCAGATTTTGAGCACCACGAGTTCAAACTCAACGGTGCAGAGGATTGCCCTTCCAGCTGCTTTGGGTCTGACCTCCGAGGAGCCTCACCGCCGCAGCGCAACGGGCGTTCTCGCTGCCGAACTGCTGGACTGGAAGCCTCAAACCTCTCTGAACGAGGGGCTGCAGACCACTTGGTCCTCTTGGCCTGCATAGCGGTGCTTGCTACACCGCAGCGATGCCCGCTCAACCCTGAGAGCCGGTGTTTTTGACGTGCTCCTCGTTCGCCACGCAGCTCGTTTGGCCGCAGATTTTCTGCTCTACGCCAGGCTCAACAAAGCTTGGTGGCTCCTGCCGGCAGCTGCACTTCTTATTGTTGCAATCGCACTCGGCACTGCTACTCAGGCAGTCGTCCCCTACGCGGTGTACACCTTCTTCTGATCTGATGAGCTACTAGTTCGATGGGCCATGAGTTTGTCCTAGGTGTCAGTGGGCTCTATCACGATGCAGCTGCGGCGCTTTTGTGCGATGGCCAACTCGTGGCAGCTGCGCAGGAAGAACGCTTTACCAGAATCAAAAACGACCCGACTCTGCCCGTTCACGCAATCGAATACTGCCTACAGGCGGGCAACGTGGCTAGGGATGCAAAAATCACCGTGGCGTACTACGAGAAGCCGCTGAGTTCTTTTGTTCGGGTACTCAAGACTTTTAGCGCAATTGGGACCAAGGGAATCAGAACCTTTCCTCATGCAATGGAAGAGTCGCTGCGTCGAAAACTCTGGGTCTCATACGGAATTGATCGGGCCCTCAAGCAACTGGGGTTCGCTACTGCTCAGCAAACACTTTTCGCTGAGCACCATGTGAGCCACGCCGCAGCAGCCTTCTACCCCTCCCCTTTCGACTCTGCAGCAGTGCTCACCTTTGATGGGGTCGGAGAGTGGGCCACATCCTCGATCGGCTTGGGTAGCGGCTCGAAGATTGATCTGCTGCAAGAAATGCGGTTTCCCTCCTCGCTCGGACTGTTGTACTCGGCGTTCACTTCTGCATGCGGGTTTGGCGTGAACAGTGGCGAGTACAAGTTGATGGGACTCGCTCCCTTTGGCGAACCCCGGTACCTCGATCGAATCCTGGGTCAGGTCATCGACCTACGAGAGGACGGCTCCTTTACCGTCAACTTGGACTACTTCGATTATCTGGCAGGTAGACGCATGACCAGCAAGAAGTTTGATCAACTCTTTGACGGACCTCCTCGGCTACCGGAGGCGCCGATTACGCGCCGGGAATGCGACCTCGCACGCTCTATCCAGGCCGCATTAGAAGAGGTGGTACTGCGGGTTGCCCGGCATGCACACACACTCACCGGCTCAAACCACGCCGTGCTTGGCGGGGGCGTGGCACTGAATTGTGTGGCGAACGGGCGACTCCTTCGTGAAGGCCCCTTTGAGCAGATCTGGGTGCAGCCTGCGGCGGGCGACGCTGGATCGGCTGTTGGGTGCGCACTCTGGGCCTGGCATGAGGTGTGCGGAGGCGAGCGAGAAGACCCTGCTGGCACAGACACCATGATGGGGTCGCTGCTCGGCCCGTTGCCGGCCAGTGCGAGCCCCAGCGAGACTTTCCCCGCGCTTGGCCGGCCATGTGAGCAAGTTACCGACTCGGCTGAACTTGCGACTCGTGTGGCTGCACTGCTCGCTGATGGAGCAATTCTTGGACTGTGCTCAGGGCGTATGGAGTTTGGTCCGCGGGCACTTGGTAACCGCTCGATTTTGGCCGACCCACGATCCCCTGACATGCAACGGCGTCTCAATCTGAGCATCAAGAATCGCGAATCCTTCAGACCATTTGCTCCGATTGTCCTTGAGGAACGATCAAACGAGTTCTTCGAGCTAGACGGACCCTCGCCCTATATGTCCTTTGTCGCTCCCGTGCGCGGGGCGCGCATCCCTATGAGGCAGGGAACTGCCAATCCGACACCCTCAGATCTGATGGACCTCGCTGCACGTCTCGACCAGGTCGACTCACCCTTACCGGCCGTTACTCACGTAGACGGAACTGCTCGAATCCAAACCGTTGACGCTCATTCCAATGCAAAGCTCCACAGCATTCTGAGCGCGTTTGAACAACTCACCGGGTGCCCCGCGCTGGTCAACACCTCGTTCAACGTTCGAGGCGAGCCAATTGTGGCCACTGCCGAAGATGCCTACCGCTGTTTTATGACTACGCAGATGGACTGGCTCCTGATTGATGATTGCCTCTTCAATAAGCAGGAGCAGCCTGATTGGACAGGGCCGAGTGCATCGCTGGTCGCAGACTGATCAGGCTTTGTCGTCTATCCCCGACTGTTCTGAAGATTTTGCAGAGTCGGCTGCAACTCCTTGAGCATCCGCTCGGCGACAATCTTTGATCCAAGTTCGTTGGTATGCACGGTGTCCCAATAGATGGGTTCAGTTTGCCCATCAAAGACAGCAGAGAGGTCGGTCACGCCGAGGGCGCCCAAACCGGCACGAACGGCGTCAGAGGTTTCGGTCCAGACCTTCACCGATTCCTCGTTGACCTCGACTGCAGCGAGCGTGTCCGCATCGGATCCAGACTGCGGTGTTTTGGCCCGAAGATCAGGCTGCCAAAAGATCAGCACAGGGACCGAGGACAGTTCCGAGAACTTACGGATGACTTCAATTCCGTTTCCATAGCGACTCAGCACCGCCTGACCTGAGGCGGCCGGGGTGAGTTCTTTATCGGGGGTGCGAGTCTTGCTTGGCGGCAGAGTTTGGCCCGGGCTGGAGTCTCCTTCAGATTTAGCAGTAGCACGCTTGCTCAGGACTGCATCTAGCTCGCCGTCGATGAGTGATGCGGGCTGAGTCGAGGCACCCTGACCCTGAGCAGCAAGCACCCCTTGAAGTGCGACATCATTTGCCCCGTCGTAGATCACAACCAGGTCGGGTTTCTCTCCTGCCTGAAGTTTTGCAATCAGCAGCATTGCCGACTGCCAGTTCACGGTGGCGGGCACGGCGAAGTTGTGGATCTCTAGGGCGACACCTTGGTCTTGAGCCAGCTTGACCAATTCAGAGGGAATGGTGTGTTCGTCTCGTTGTCCAGCACCGAATGCAGCAGAGCCGCCAAAGAACCAGATGACAAGTGGATCACCCAAAGCTGGGTCTGGCTGGGTGCTGGCTCGCTCCCCGTCGCGAACGTTGATGTACTGAGATGACACGTCCTTGAGGCTCCAACCACCAACTGCAGCGTTGAACTCCAAGTTGTTCCACGCGTCCAGCAAATTGACCCGAAGATTCTGCGCCCAAGGTGCATCTTTGAATGCCGGATCTTGCTCGAAAGGACGGGTGAAGGTGCTCGGGCGGTCCTGCTGCGTAGCAACCTCTTGGTCCCGGTCTGCCCATGACAACTTCACTGGCCCAACACCCATGAGTAAAGCGACCACAACGAGGGCCAACGTGGGAACGAGCAGCCTCAGATGACCTCGCCGTCGGACACTCTTTGTCGGCTTCGGCTCCCGCATGGCCATGCTTTGAGCGTGCTCAGGGCCACCGTTAGAACGCCCAGTATTCTCTGTTTGTAGATCAACCCAGGCAGAACTTCGGGTCGCCCAGCCCCCATCGAGCGGCGAATAGCCAAAGAGGCGTGAGATCCAGTTCAGTGGGATGACCAAGAACAACATGATTGCGGTAGCCAAAACCGCAGTGACTCCTTGGCCAACACCCCGCGCCGCCCGAGCAACTCCTGAATCAATCAGATGCGCTGTGCGATGAGCCCGCGCATACATTTCGAGTAGTCCTGCAGTCAGTGCACTCAGCAACAAAAACGTGAGCAACGAGGGCGCCCGGTACCACAGCAGCATCGATGCAAGCAGTGGACCCAGGGCTAGGCCTGCGACGGCTGTTTCACGCTGTGGCCATGTCACTGGCAAGGACCACCGAATGATGGTGCCGTAGGACAGGGTCGTTCCCAGAACAACCACAGCGAACGGATACACGAACCCAAATCGCAGTGCGGCCGCTGCTAGTACCGCAACGAGGCCGACGGCTAGCAATGTGCGAGGCCGGTGAACTCGCAGGCTCCCTGGTTGCAGTAGGCAGATGACGAGCATGCTCAGCAGGAGCAGCGCTGAGACTCGTGCAAGATCTTGCAAGGAGCCGAATCCGATCCGAGCAACTGCTGCGGCCGAACCCAACAGGAGCACACCAATCAGCCGAAGGGGGTGGACGCTGTGACCCACCGCTGCTTGCTCCGCGTGTTCAGACTCAGTCCCCACGCTGTGATTCTACTGCCACCCACTGCGAGAAGCGCCTCAGATGTCAAGTTGCGATGCCACGGACCCTGTTGCATCACGGGTAGCAGCTAGGCCCGCCAGGAACCGCTCGGGAGTCATACTTTGTGGCGGTCGCTCAAGAATCTGAATCGGCTCAACCTCTGCAGCGGGCCGGCCTTGATGAAGTTGGTTCACGTAACTGTCGATGTCAGCCTCGTAAGCCTCGACTTTTCCTACGGGAGTCTGGTCATCAGAAAAGTAGAACTTCAGGGGAATCTTGCTGGGAGCGAGCATCCCGTGTGCTGCAAGGCGAACCTCATCTGAGCTATTTGGTGGCGAAAAGTGAATGACTCCCGAGACCATCAAGATGAGTTCCCCAGCTAAGCAATCGAATCGCAAAGCCGCCGCCCTTACCGAGTCCAGAACCTCATCAAAAGTAGATGGGACATGGAAGGACCGGATCATGTTTGTGTAGCGGTGAGATCCCGGAACCACATGCAGTGTGCCGTTGAACTCGTTCATGTCCACCAGCGGAATCCACGCGTAAAAACTCGTAGCCTCGCGCTCATCTACAAGCGCGTAGTCCTGATGAGGACCCGGTTCGTTATTCGTTGAAGGTGGCTTTACCGAGAAGTCTAAGCGCATGAGTTCAAGCTGTTCTTGGTCAATCACCGCTGCGATCTTTGGTGCCAGTAGCACCTCTAGTTCCTGGGTAATGAATTCACGAACGTCATCTTCTGGGATCAAGATTGTGTGGAACCATGCATCCCCGATCGGTCGATTCATTCGGCGAACTGCTTCGGCAAAGATTTCTTGACCGCGTGCGACTTCCTCCGCCGTCAGGATCACGCCGAGGCGCACAAAACCATCGCGAGCTAGTGCATGCGCAACCTCGGGGTCCTTGATGCCAACAATTTTTCGAAGCGGGGCTAGTGGTACCGGCGCTACCTCTGGCAGGTCTTCTGCGACAGACCTTCCCGGGGTGACGCCAAAGCTGCCAAGATCGATTCCATGGAGCGCACCAATCGCAGTTGCAGTACTGAGCGCCTCCGATGCCCAACCAAAGCTCTCTTGTGGGCCTCCGTAGTAACAGATTGAACGCTCCCAACAGCCCTCGGGAAGCTGTCGCTGCAGCAGCAGGTCTGCAAGGTTCGCACAATCTTGGCGAGCCGCATCAAAGAGCCTGAGCACTCGTAATGCGTCAGCGAGTTCAAGATCACTTCGGAATCCATCAGAGGCCGCATCTTGCAGAATGCGAGAGATAATCAGATTGCGAAGACTGGCGAAGCGCTCGATTCCGTCCCGGGCGGAAATGGCAACGCTGCGGTACAGGCTGGTTCGACTGCGATACCAATGATCCTCTTCGACCTCTGTCCCGGCCTCAACAACCGAGGCCACCCACTCGACAGCCGGATCTGGAGCAAGATTTGGCCCGAGGTAGCGGATGACATTTGCATTTACGGTGACGTCAACGTCCTGCGGGCTCGCCTCGGAGTTCTCCCACAGATCTACTCGTCTTGCTTGAGCAGCACCCGAGCGCTCGGAGCGCAGTTGCCAGCGGTACGCCAAACTGCGGATCTCGGGACGCAGCAGCATCCAGGTATAGAACCTTCCTTGTGGGTCGCAATTAGCTAACAGGAGTCGTTGGTTAGCAGTTCCAGCGGAACTACCGACTGCGAGCGAACAACATGCAGTGTCGTCTGCATCGGGTGGGGTGTAGTCATGCAGTTCTGCAGTCTTTGCCCAGTATCGCCATAGACCAGCGCCCTCACGCTGGTCCATCAAATACTGCGCGGCCCGCTCTCTCATGGCTTCGGCTTCTGGCAGATCTACCCCGTCGAGAGCGATCGAGGTCAGAGCCGTTACAAAGTTCACGCTGTCTGGTTGCCAATCCTGCGCCTCGAGCAACGAACTCGCATATGAGGGAAACTCCCCCGTGGCTTTCTGCTCAGCAGAAAGCCAAATAGTCGCACGCTCTAGCGAAGCTTCCATCTGCTGTTTCATGGAGTTTCCCCCTGACTCGGAACGCATCTAGTCCTCAGATCTCGACTGGCAAGTGACCGCAAAACTCCTAGATAGTGAGGATACCTGAGCATTCCCGATTAACTTAGAGAAGATATGTAACTCATCCCGGGGACGGATGAGTCGACCAGCAAAGGCATTCAACATGGGTCTTCTTAATAGGTTCCGCAGTAAGCCTGGAACTCAAGCAGTTGTGCAAGAGAATCAGCATGAGGTCTCGGCCGCTTCTGCACCCGCTGCCGAGGTAGAAGAAGTAGCCCCGGCCCCGCCGAGTACCGAGGTTGACCCCAACCGCCCGCACCTTGGGGAATGGCTCGATCTGCCAGTCGCTGAAGTCTCCAACCACCCGGACGCGATCGAGCGAATCTACGCCGGCACGCTTGATGGGATGTCGATTCGCGGTGTCTTCACCGAAGAAGAAGTCGCCACGGGGGTTCGCCGTGCTCGCACCCATGCCGATGAATTCAATGACTACGGCAAGCAAATCTTTTTTGGTACTGCAATTGTCGGCGCTGATGATGACCGGGCCGACTACTACGCCGCCGCTCCCATCATCAACGATCGCGTAGACGAGCTTTTTGATGTGGACTTTGTGGGACGTATTGGACAGGTGCTCTCGGCAGTCGGCGGAGGTCGCCCAGCTAGCGTTCCCTCAGAAGAGGGACGCGGTGATTACGTTCCCATCACGATTCGCTTTCTTCCGCCCGACGGTGGGGTCATGCATGCGCATACTGCTAACGAGTTCTGTAACGCTTGGGGGTCGTACGAGCACCTGCGTCAGATTGCGCGCATGTGGAACTCGTTGAGTTACTTCGTGGTGGGCCAGAGGCCCGATTCCGGGGGCGAGCTTGTTCTCTACGATCTGATGTGGGACGACACCCCCGAGGATGTTCGGGCCTTGCCGATGAGCGAGGAACGAGACGGCCTGCTCGAACGGTTCGGCAAGACTCCTGTGGACTTGCAAGTAGGAGACATGATCCTCTTTACCGGCGGAAGAATCTGGCACCGAGTCGAGCCGGTACATGGCGAGCGTGAGCGCGTCACAATCGGTGGATTTGCTGCTTTGTCCCAGGACGAGGAGCAAGTGTATTTCTGGAGCTAGCCCCAGTCTTAGACCTAACTGCCCAGTAGTTCTTGAAGATCTTCGATTGCCAAGCTGACTGAGGGAACGGTAATCCGATCCACCTTTTGGCCGTAGCGATCGTCTCCATCTCCGTGCCAGAACTCAAAGAAGAACCGCTCGTCAATTTCCCAGACTTGCACGTCTAAGCCGTCCTCGTTGGTGCCAATCTGCTGATGCCACAGTGTCTTGACCTCTTGAGGAGCCATCACAAGCTGAATCGCCAGAC
>CAMDAT010000082.1 GCA_945888825.1 Bifidobacterium breve
TTGGTTGTTGCTTGGGTGTTGTCGATAGCGCAGGCGTTCTTGGATTTTGGATCTCGATCTGCACGGATAAGCGCAATTCCTGCATTGGCAGCGCTGCAGATCTGCATTGTGGTGATTCTGGTCCTTCTGGCTGCGGTTGTGTTCAGGAAGATCGAGGCACGCAAAGTGCAGGCTTCCCGCAAGCTCTCGGACTGGCCACTGGCTATTGCCCTTGGAGCATCGTTGTGTGCGCTGTTGGGTCGTGTAGCGATTTCGCCATTTGAACCAACGGTGTTCTGGCTCGGGCCTCTACTCCTCGTTACTCCAGCCTTACTAACTTGGGAAGTCGCAGTCATGTATCGGTCGGGAGGCCGTTTGACTGGCAGAACCTGGTTGCGATTCGCTGCAACTTGGAGCACTATCGGAGCGCTTTGTATTGCTGCATTCGTTCTCGGCCCAGAGCGATGGAATCAGATACACGTTCGCTCCCTTGGCCTTCACTGGCTTTGCTGGAGCCTGCTAGTCGTTTCGAGCAGCGCAGTTCTTTATGGGGTTGCACGGCGCAGTTGGGATACTGCTCTCCGATTTCTACTCGTTGCAGTTTCTGCGCTCTCGCTGGTGGTGTCCACGTTCGGGGCGAGTGCGCTCCTCTCGAGTTCACAACCGCCACTGCTGCTTTCGCTCATCGGGGCCTCTCTCATTCTTCTTGCGATGCTCACCCCAGGATTGGCTGTGACTCGGGTGACGAAACGCTTGTTCAAGTTCGGATCAGCGTTGACAAAATGCGTGGGCCGAGTTTTTCTCCAGGCGAGCGAATTTCCCCGTAGCGGGAGCCGCGCTCTCGGCCGTCAGTGGCGAAGGCTGCTTCACTTTGCATCCTTCCCTCGGGTATCTGAGCCGCGGAGGATGACCCGGCAGCATGTAGTTGGCGCAGGGGTAATGGGGGTCATTTCGGTTGGGTTCATCGCCCACGGAATTTGGTGGGCCAATTCTGTGGGCTGGCAGCCAACGGGCCACGCAGCAACCATGATGATGCGCGCCGCTCAGGTCGGAACGGTTGACCACCCTCTGTTGGGGCTCGTCACGAGCTTAGGAAGCATTGGAAAGGGTTCGCATCTGGGTCCACTTCCGATGGACTTGCTCGCTCCATTTGTTCGCGTATTTGGCGTGCGTATGGGTGCGCTGGTTGGTGCTTCGGCGTTCACACTGTTGTGCTGGGGTGTTTCTGTCTGGGCGGCGTGGAGGGCTGCAGGGGGAATGGCGGCACTGGCAGCATGGGTGACGGCTGCCTTGGTCATTGCTGTCCCGGCACTCGGAGCGTTCTGGGAAGGAAATAATATTTCGCTTTCTTTGTTGGCAATCTTGGCCACGCTGATGGCGAGTTGGGCAGCGGCTTCGGGCACGCCTCGGGCCTGGTGGTGGGCTGTCGGATTCGGTTCATTCTGTGCCCAGTCCTACATACCCCATGCACTCATCATTATCGGTCCCGTGCTGTGGGCTGGCCTTGTACTTGCTGGGTCACGAAGACGAGAGCCAGACCGGGCTCAGCAGCGTTCGCTGCGCAAGGTCATCCGGGTTGGGTGGCTGATAGCGGCTATTGCTTGGTTGCAGCCGGCACTCGACGCTGTCATCCATCAGGGCGGAAATATTCGTTATCTGTTCGCAGAGATATCGCATCCGCAACCCAACGTGGGCATCTCAGGATTTCCAAGAGCTATTGCTTGGGTTTTGGCGGTGCCACCTCGATGGGGAGAGATCACAAAGAGTCTTGCCCAGGCTGGTAGCGCTGATCTCTTTATCCGTGGGTCTCTAGCTCTCGGCTTGATCTTGGCAGTTCTGCTTATCTTGATCTGGTGGCGCACTCGCTCAACTGCGACAAACAGTGAGCGGCAACTGCGGATAATCACTTTGCTGGTTCTGCTCGGAACTGGACTCAATGTCACCCAGCTGCCTCAGGATTTTTTGCGCTCCTTTCAGCTCGGGTGGCTGGTCGTGGTTTCACTTTTTGTTTGGTTCAGTGTTCTTCTCTCGATTTTCCTGGCCCTCCGTGAGCAGCTTTCTAGACGCGTTTCGTTTCGATGGGGTCAAGCGCTTCGTGCTGGAGCGTTTTCACTTTCAGCTGTAGCAGTCATTGCTTTGTCTGTAGCCGGGCCGGATCGGATAGAGGAGGTCAAGGAACGAGCCTTCACGATCGATGCTCTGATTGACCCACTTGTTGAACAAACCCTGACCGCGTTTGATAGCAACGAGGCAGTTTTCGTTCCTCAGGCTGGTGGCAGACTCAATGAAATTGCCACCGACACTCTTCTCTCAAACCTGATTGTGGGCGGTCTGAACGCACGAGTCGAGACCAGCCCCAGCGGGATGAATTACGGGGAGCGCCGAATGGTGACTCAATGGTCTGGGCCGGCGCTTTGGATCACGAGTGCCCTCGCTCCAATCAAGCCAGGTGGCAAGTTGTTGGCATCCGTTTCGGCACCTGACTGGAGTGAGACGCGTTTCGGCGAGCTTGCCGAGCAAGTGGCCACGAGAGTCCGTGCAGCACCCGAAGTCAGACTGCAACCGTGGATCGACCGATATTTGGTGCGCTACTTGAGTGGATGGATTCCTGAAAATGATCTGTGCTCAACGGCCGTGCAGCTACAGGCGGGGACCTACCCCATTGCCTCGCTTCCCCCTGGGCTATTGCTCACCCTGTATGCGGATCTAGCAATCTCGGCACCGCGTCTTCCGGCAGCGATGCAAGACGAAGTCTCTGGTGTTATTGGGCAGGGGCCATTAGAAGTCTGGCAAACAGAGATTGAGCAGCCCGTGCAGATTGCGAGCAGCAATCTCTTGCGTAATGGCAAAGTCTGCCCAGAATCTTTTGGGCCCTCTTGAACCTCGCCATGCCTGAGCGTCGAGCAGCGAACGGCCCAAAACTGAGTGCCGGTGATACCCTTACTTGGTGTCATCCTTAGCGAAGATTCGTGACCGATGAACCTAGGCCGAATGCCAGCGGTCCTTCGATCTTCGACGCTTGCGCTGCGTCAGCGATCCACGTTGCCTCAGACTCTGATTTTTTTCGTGACTTCACGATGCAATGCGCGTTGCGACTTTTGCCTCTACAAGGATTCAGTCGAAAATCCGACCCGGCGTAGTGAAGAACTGACCGTTGAAGAGGTCAACAAAATCGCCGCAGCCTACGGTCCGTTGCATTACCTCGCACTCTCGGGCGGTGAGCCATTTGTGCGCAAGGACGTCGGCGAAATCTGCCAAGCGTTTATTGATCACTGTGGTACCTCGGTCATTGGCATTCCCTCAAACTTCGCTTACGGCGAGGTGATGCTTGAGACGATTGAACCGCTCGTTGCACACAACCCGAATGTCGTTGTTGAGCTCCAGATGTCGATTGATCATCTAGGCGCCCGGCACGATCTCAGCCGAGGCATAGATGGGCTCTTTGAGTCAGCCGTCAACACTTTTGAGCAGCTCCAGGCTGTCCGAAGCCGCCACAAAAACCTGTCACTAAAAGTGAATCTAGTATGGCTCGAACGTAACCGAGATGACATTGACGCCATCGTCGAGGGACTTCGCAGCAGGATTCAAGTTGACCGAATCCATCTAACATTTCCGCACGAAAAAATCTCGCCTACTGGTGTATCGACTGAGCAACTTGAAGAGTTTGATCGCTTTATGGGCCCGGCCGAAAAACTGTCTGGCGATTCGGCTGGCGAGCGGGATTTGTTTACCTTGCCGATGCGTGCAGCCAAGGTTTCTGGGCATCGAATTCTGCGTGAGGCAATGACGGGCCAGACGCCTATGGGTGCCATCTGTGAAGCCGGCAAGCACCTTGTGGTGCTCGACGAGCGCGGAGAGGTGTTTCCCTGCGAGACCATTTGGGAGTCAGTAGGAAACCTGCGAGAACATGAGTACCAGATGGGCAAGATTCTCGCAGGACCTACTTACGAGGCCTTCCGAAAAAAGTACCTCGGTCCATCGGCATGCAATTGCACCTGGTCCTGTGCTGCAATGACTGCAGTCTCGGTAACGCCGCGCAGGTATCCACAGTTAGCGAGTGATGCGGCACGGATTGCTCTAGGAATCCCCATCACTCAATGACTGTCTCGATCGACCCAGACATCTCGGTGCTCGTAGCCTGTACGCGTCCAGAACTCATAGAAGGAATCCTTCATGCGCTGGTAAGCGAATCAGACTCCGTGTCTTGCGAGCTCCTTGTCGGAGGGTCAGTCGGCAACCTTTGTTTGAGCTCGAACAAGGTGGCTGTAACGCTCGTCGAGTCTGACCCGGCGCAACTCAATCAAACAAGAGAACTCCTCGTTGGCATGGCGCGCGGTCCGGTGCTCGCATTCCTTGATGATGACGCGGTGCCGCAGCCTGGCTGGTTGCGAGCAGCTGCGAGTTTGCCTGCGGGGTCCACAGAAATCTGGACTGGTCCAGAGACTCCCACTCGAAGCACTCCCGGTGCACTGCTCGCAGCACAAGTTGCTGCGAGCATTCTGGCCGAAGGGTATTGGGGGCACATTGGAGTAGGTGATCGCCCGGTTCGTTGGTATGAGGTGCCATTTTGCAATCTGATCCTGCGCCGCGAACTCCTTGAGCAGGTGGGCATGCCAGATTCAGACATGGTGTGGGATCTAGACGACTTTGACTTCTGCCGCCGCGCAGCGGCTCAGGGTGCGAGTTTTAGGACTCGTCAGGATCTCAGTATCCGTCACGACCGCTACCCGGACCGTATCTCGGAATGGCTGACGCGAAAGGTGCGTGAGCGTCACCGAACAGGATCAAAGCTGGTTCGCTACCCAGAGCTATATCTTCAAATTCCCAGTGTGGTCTTGGCTGCAGCTCTGCCATGGGTGGGTCTCGCTGCTTTAGCTAGTACTGGGAAACGCAGATGGCACCTAGCAAGCGCCTGTGGTGCGACGTACCTGCTGGTTGTTGCGAACGAGGCTCATAATCACAAGCGTTCCAAGCCCGAGACCCTGCAGTTCGGTGTAACGCTTATCGCGCTTCACCTCACCTCGACTGCAGCGCTACAGGTTGGTATCGCAACTGGGCTTGCAGAGAAGGCGCGTGGCCTTCCAGACAAAAATGCTCCAACCCGGTTGGGCCGAATCTGAGGGACCCTTTGGTCTCAGTCAAGTACGTACTTGGCTCGCCGGATTTCGTCTGCCCGTTGCAGGCTGGAATCGAACTCTTCCAAGCTCAAGTGTTGATTTGGATTTGGTCGGGTTCCCAAGAACTTCAATCCTTCGGGGCGCCCAAGCACCGACTCCATGTCATATTCGAGCCAGAAATCAGTGGCAGCCTCCCACAGGTCAAACTGAGTTGGATCATCCGGGTTACGGATCCAGAGCACAGTCTGAGCATCCTGAGGAACCATCTCGATCTGAAAGGTGACGCGTGGGTTCTCGGACAAGTTGTCACTTGACCAATGCAGCAGGGAATCGTCAAAAATCAAGGCCTCACCGGCAGCAACATTGACGGGCTCGAGGTAGGTCTCGATCAGTTCAGTCTCGAAGTCATCAAAAAAACGATCCGAGGTTGCTGCCGCGATATCTGGGAAAATCCTGTGGCCGCCCGGAACAACGCGAATGGTTCCGTTCTTGAACCCAGTGTCTTGCAAGGGTGCCCATACCGTCACGGTAGGGATGTCGATGTCTTCGATCGTGGGCCAGTTCTGGTGGATCTCAAATCGCCCGGTGCCGGATGGCTTGACGTAGACATTGCTCGTCAGGATTCGGTAGCCAGGCAAGACTGCTTTGATCTGCTCACCCATCGCAGTTCGCACCAGCTCATCAGACTGTTTTCTGTACTCAAGATTCGGATCTAGAAAAGTGCAGTGGTACTCGCAACGGGGATTTTCTAGGTTCCTCGGGTCGAAGCTATCTGTGGGTGTGAGCTCAGCGAAGTTCTCGCGAAGGCTGCTCATTTCCTCCACCGAAAGGAGGGGTACTTTCACGAATCCATCGGCCCAGAAGGCGGCATCAAGGCTTTCGTCGTTGAACATCTGTGGCGGTCTAATCCGACCGTCGGCTTGACGTTCGAATCCTTCGTAGACAGGTGTAGTCATCTCACTCCAGAACTAGTTCTCTTTCGGGGGAATGTGCAGCAATGATTAAACACAGCAAAAATCAAACACTGCTTGATACGACGCTCGCGCCGAGAACGCCGCCTGATTCTGTTGGAGGCGCGCCGATAACGAAGTCCAAGTAGAAAGATCGGTCAATCTGGTATTTCATGAGTTCAGAATCTTCATTCACCCAGTAATGATGCAATTCGGCCTCTCTCGGCCCGACCACACAGCCCACAGCAACTCGGTCAAGCTCAGTGGTGTTAGGGGGAGAAAAATGAACGACGCGGTTGTCCATGACGATTGCTTGGCCCGCTCGCAGCGAGATCACTGGCCGGTCCTCAATATCGGCAACTGCTAGCTCGCAACGCTCATAGGTGGGGACGTTGGACGGTCGGAGAAAGTCGATCCGTTGATGCGAGCCCGACACCACCCCCAGAGTTCCGTTGGCTGGCGTCGTATCAACAAGCGGACACCAAACTGTGGCCGAACTGAACTGTTCCTCATCTAGGAAGGTCCAATCCACGTGTGGCGGAACCATGTCTGAATGTGGATCTTTCACAATGAAGTTAGCGAACATGATCTGGTAATCCTCGAGCAGGCTCGCTAGTGCAGGGCTGATGTGCTCTTGCATCAGGTCGAATACCTCGGCGCGGTATTCGGGGCGCTTGTCATAGATGGATGTGTTGAATCCATCTACCCAGTCGAACTGTGTTCTTTGTTCGTGATCCATTGAGTCGTAGCGCTGACGCAGAGACAAGACGGTCTCGGAGTCAATCAGATCGACCACCACAAAGCCGGAATCCTCAAACTGGCGTTGTAGCTCTGGGTCGCGCAATGTGTTGCGCCGAGGCGCAACAACGGCCGGTTCCACGCGACTAGCCAGACCCCTCCCTCGGATAGCCTGCAGCCAGTTCCGCATAACTCTCATCGTACAGGGAATGCTTGGCGAATCGACTGCCGCGGGGAGCGACTCTTCCCGAGCACCGGTAGGCTTTCTTCATGACGAGAGTCAGTGACGGTGTCGACCGGGTTCCGCTTTTGCTGAGTGAGTCCGCTGATCAAGAGTTTCGCGAGCAGGGATTCGCCGTTGTGGATCTTGTTGACCCAGCACGGCTAGAGGCTCTTCGTCAGAGAATGACCGAACTGGTTCCGCCAGAGAGTGGTCCGTTCTTCACCCTCTACCGCAATGACACCCCAGAGATTCGCCGAGTCCTCGACGCCGTTGTTCGCAAGGAGTTGCAGCCCCTCGCCGACGAGATCATGTGTAATCACCGGTTCTATGTGGGCAGTATCTTGGTGAAGTTTCCTGGCGAAGGAAGCTTTCTTGACCCTCATCAAGACTGGTCATTTGTTGACGAGACCCAACACGTGAGCGGGATTGTTTGGTTTCCCCTCGAAGCCACTGACGAGAGGAACGGCGGTCTGAGCGTGGTACCTGGGAGTCATCGCTTAGATCTTCCCAACCGTGGGACTCCGCCCGAACCGATCGATCAGTATCTTGACGGCCTCGTCAATTTATCCACACGCCCAGGCGAGGCGGTGATTTACCACAATGCGCTCATCCACGGTTCGAGCGAGAATCAGTCTGATCATCTGCGAATTGTTATGGCTCTGGGTTTTGTGTCGGAGCAAGCCGACCTGCTGCATTTCTTCACCGATCAAGAAGGCCAGAAGTGGCGCTATCGGGTACGGGATGACCTGCCCTTTAGTTATCAACCGCCGGACCCACCAGAGGGTGAAGTAGTGCTTCAGGTTGATCGCTGGCCTAGCTAACCGCCCGATTTGATCGCTGGCCTAGCTAACCGCCCGATGTCGGGCTAGGCCGGGCAGGTTGCGGCGTTGTAGAACTCAATCTCTCTGATCTGTTGCTGGAAGCTGTCAAACGGTGCCTTCTCAAACCGCAGCGCGTCAAGGATCGTGCCGAGCGAAGGGTCCGACCCGTTCCAACCTGCGTCACGGAGTTGATTGGTGAGCAGGATGAGAGAACCCCGAATGCCCAAGATGTTATCGGTGAGTTCTGGCGGCCCGACCTGCAGGTAGCGGTCAAAGTTGATGAGAATCCCCAACATTGTCTGCTCGCCGTTGACGGACGGATCAGTGAAGATGAGTTGAAGAGATTCAACCGACTTCACCATGTTGCAGAGAGAATCAATACTGGATGAATCAGGAAGAAAGATCGACTTGGGCGGAAGCGTGGTGGTTACAGGCGGGATGGTGGTGGTTGTCGTAGTGGTTGTGGATGTCGTCGTTCGTCGCGACCCGTTCGGCCGCCTGCCTGATGGGATTGTGGTGGGACCAGAAGTGGTGGTGGGCGCTGCAAACGAGAACTCTGAGCGGTCGATTTTTCGATCCTTGCCATTAAAGCCAGGGGCGGATGCGGACTGCTCCACGCGGATCTCACCACTTGATCCCAGAGTCGTGAGCAGGATTGCGGCAGACAAGATGACCGCAACAGCAAACACTCCCCACCATTTGAGCGGGGTCACGCTGCAGCCCTCATAATCCAATCGGCCACAGCCGGGGCGATATGTGAAACGTCGAGCTTTGTGCGACCAAACTCAATACCCTGCAGAGAAAGCTTGGCCCGCCTCTCGGGGTCGCCAAGCAGATCAGCAACTGTCTGGCTGATCAGTCCATGGTCCGGATAGGGCACAACTAAGGCGCAGCCCGACTCCTCTGCCATCTCCGATAACCCGCCGCTATCAAAGCCAACGACTGCCACGCCGAGCGAGATGGCCTCTGCGCAGGCAAGGGGGTACGCATCCTCTCGCGCCGTGGAGACAAAAATATCGAACTGACTCATGGCAGCAGCAGTGTTTGGTATCTGACCCGTGAAGGTCACCTGCTCAGATAATCCCAGTTGTCTCATCTCATGCTCCAACGGCCAGAATGCAGGGGACTGTGGACTATCTCCCCCCTGCCACGTAAAGCGTAGAGTCTCTTCGGGCAACATGTCTCGCAACTCGGCTGCAATCCTGAGCCAAATCTCGGGTGCCTTTCGCCAGTCGGTCATGCCGCTACCGCCTACCCGCAGAATTCCGTCAGGGGGCCGAGTTGGTTTTGGGTCTTGGTATTCACTGAGGTCAATAGGAGGGTGGACCATGGTGACCTTGTCTGGCCTGACTCCAAGATCATCAATCAGGAAGCTTCTGACTGCCTCAGACACTGCTAAGTAGCGGTCAGTCTTTGCCAGCAGAAACTGACGGTCGTTGCTGCCTAGGTTGCCGTACCAGCCCGTGGAGAGCTCATGCGCAATGGTCAGAATCGGAGCAGGGGAGCGAAGCTGACGCAGGAGTTCGACCGTGGGCGCCGTTGCCCCGTTGACAATGGTGATGTCTGCTTGACGTCGCGCTGCGCTGAAAGGGTTACCTCTGACTCTTGCTCGGCTGGCATAGCCCACAGCACTCGCGCCGAGGGCACCTAGGTGCGCAGCCCGAGTCAGACTCTGAAAAACCATCTCGACAGATCGTTGGTCAAGGCGTGCCACAGCTGTGTTCGTCAGTCCAGCAAACTGCGAGACCAGTTCACCGGGCCGAGCAAGAACAAGTTCTGTGTCAAAGGCAGCCGGGTTTTTATTCCAGTAGCGAAACAGCCGAAGTAGATAGATCGGAGGGCCGCTCCGCTCGGCGCCATGTGCAAGGAACCTGACGAGTGGCCGGATCACACGTCAGCTGCTGAGAGGTGCCGGGCCAGAGACCTGGTCCCCATCGTTTTGGTCGTTTCCGAACTGGCCTGCCGGGGTACTGCCGTCTGATTCCATTCCTGGCAGAACTGCTTGATCAAGCTTGGGCACATCTGGAACGCTGCGCTTGAAGAGCTTGGGCAAGAAGCGACTGCGAGACTCTTTGGAGTAGCCGTAGTAGTCGTACAGCGAGCCGTAGGCACCCTCGGCGTCTACACCGTTCAGGATCGTGCCCACAAGTGGGTTGTTCACCTGAGTAAGACGTTCAAGGGAGCGCTTGACCTCTCGCTTCGAGGTGCTATTCGCCTTTGCAATAAACAGTGAAGCATCCACGCATCGCGAGAGCACGAGCGAGTCCGTCACCGGAAGAACTGGCGGACAATCCAAGAACACGATGGAGTGATTGTCGAGCAGGGACTGGATCAATTCCGAGGTTCGGTCCAAGCTCAGAAGCTCGGAAGGGTTCGGTGGCCGCGGGCCCGATGGCAGAACTCGAATATTGGGGTGAACTGGTGACTGCTGCAGAGCAACCTCAAGGGGAACCTCGCCCAGCAGAACCGAGGTCAGGCCGACGGCACCATCAACTTCCAAGAAACTATGTGCCCGCGGGCGTCGAAGATCGCAGCCAACCACGGCTACCGGCATACCTGCTTCGGCAAAGGCAATCGCTAGGTTGGCCATGGTGGAGGTCTTTCCCTCATGGGCGCTAGCGCTGGTGATCTGCACGATCCCC